>DATDYG010000112.1:0-14141 GCA_035289085.1 Candidatus Bilamarchaeaceae archaeon
CACCTTTGTATAACAAATGTGCACAACCGTATATTTAAATCTATCGTTTCGCTGCTATCCTAAAAATTTGCGCAGCCATGCCGCGCGCTTTATATCTTCGCTTAATGTGGCTGTGCTTCCTTTCTTCAATGCCTGATAAATGGCAGTTGTTGTTTCCGCATATTCTTCATTCTCCTCATATTGCACATGCTCCAGAACCTTTTGCATTCCCCTGCTGATCCCGCCTGGCATCTGTTTTATGTTTTTCATATTGACATATTTCACAGTATCCTTCAGATCCTCATCCAGCTTAACGTAAAGGCTGCGCAAAGCTTCCCAGTCCTTATCATTTAATGCACTAAGCCCCAGCAGTTCAGGTGGTAAGCCTAGCGAGTAAAATGCAGCACAGAATTTTATAGCGCGCGGAAGTGAAATGCCTTTAACCGATCGCGAATAGCCGAATAATCCTACGTGCAATTTCCTTGCTCTTCGCTCCGGAATAAATGGGGCAAGTGCATTAACCAATTCATGCATCCTGCTGATTTGCCCCTGGAACTCATCCTTTATTTTTTCTATCAGGGCATGCGCCTTTTTTTCTTCTATTTCCAAAGGCGCGCGGCGTTTGCTGTGATTCAGCATGTCTATCGCATTCGCAACATCTCGGAAAGGATGGTCATACTTGAACGAGGACTGGATGGTGAATGTCTGCACACTGGGATATTCCTCCCCGCAGTTCATCACATTATCCGGACGGAAATTTCCCCGGAACGGGGCAGAGCCTACTCCTAAAATAGGCAAAATTTCTGTGCTTGTTTTCTCTTCAAGCTCATGCAATCTAAGCAATGCGATTTTCGCCATCAGCACAGCCGCCACGCTTCCGTAATTCATTGCCGGATCGCTCCGGGCAAGAAATATCCGCTGATATTCCATGCGTTTTCCCTGCAGATATTCTTCAACAATGCGCGGCGCATCGCGAAATGCTTCGTAGCTTTCAAATAATGGAATTACGTTTATCTGCTCGGGCTGGAAATCACCCACCCATTCCTTCACCGTTTTGCCAGGGCTTACCTTTGCGTTTTTCTGCCCGATAATAACGCGCTCATAGTATTTCTTGACCATCTCTATTTCCATTGCCTTGGTCGTCATCGGCAGTATTACCTCGAAAATCGGCGGAATGCTGCCATTAATGGAATGCGCCACATCGAATGCGCGCGGGATGCTGTGCAGTGTTTCCAGCAATATCTTTCCCTGCTCTTTCTGCACGCTGGGGTTCGGAGCGCGATACGTTAGAAAAACATCCCTGCCGATGATTGTTTTCCTGAAAAATTCGGTATATTTCGACAGCAGCTTCTCCACAACCTGCTCGTCTACTTCCTTCCCTTCGCTGTCCCACATCTGCTCGCGGCATCCCAGCTGTGAAAATACATAAAACGCTTCCTCTACCTCGGCTTCGCCCGCCAGCACTTCGCTGTCGGAGAAAAAGGGTATACTCACATTATCCGGATGCTGGGTACTCATGCAGCGG
The DNA here is from genome assembly GCA_035289085.1 of Candidatus Bilamarchaeaceae archaeon. Lineage (GTDB taxonomy): Archaea > Micrarchaeota > Micrarchaeia > Anstonellales > Bilamarchaeaceae > DATDYG01. The sequence continues at coordinate 1,505 of DATDYG010000112.1, forward strand.
GAAACCTTGATCGGCATGCACCATTGTCTTATTAAGAATTTAAAAATATCTATGCCCGGCGGCAAATCGGTTGCAGAGCTCGAATAGACGATAAGAAGAATGCAACAGTTCGAACACAAGCATATAAAATCACAGTTTTTCGCTCTCGGAATATTTTTAAACCATTAACGCGAACTAATCGCATGTTCGACGAGCTCCAGCAGTCGCTTCGGGTATACATGCGAAGCCCGGCTCTTTTTATTCACAATTCCATCACCTATGTCTTCTTCCAGCTGCTGGTCACCCTGGCACTGGCCGGTTTTCTCCTCGTGGCGTTCTTTATGGCCAGCGTGCTCAGGCAGTCGCCCACCTCGATTCCGATGCTGTTCCTGTATTCCATTGCACTCGTCGTGTTCTTCTATTTTTCCGCGGCATTCCAGGGTGCCTTAATCTATGGCTATTCAAAATCCCTGGACGGCCAGGCTTTCCGGTTCCTGGATTTCTACCGCTACGCGTTAAACAACGGCTTCCGGTTTTTCTGGATCTTCATCCTGAAGCTTGCCGTTGAATTTATTTTCGTGGCCCCCCTTGGCCTGCTCTACATCTATGTTCTCCGTATACTTGTCCTGCCCTACCTGGAGGTATTCCTGTTGTTGCTGGTGCTCGGCCTTATGTTTGTTGCCGGCTTCCTGTTTTTCGGCGCGTTCGTAGCGGCGGCCCTGTATGACATGACCGCCCGCCCGGCGGTTTCCGCCAATTTGCGTTTTATCCGCCAGCGCCACATCCTGGCCATTATCTCCTTTGGTATCCTGGCCGGCATATGGGCAGGCAACTTTATCCCGCTGGTCCAGATAGGGACATTGCTTGTTGCCTATCCCGTTGTCCTGAGCGCTTACATGCTCTATCTGAAAAACGCATTGGAAAAAAAGGAAGCCGTTTTCCCTAAGGCACCGCCCCCTCCGCAGCAGCCTGCCGCCAAAACCAAGAAGGGATGATATGAAACGGATATATGCATTCGATCTGAATAAGAAGGCGGAACTGCTGAAAATCCTGGAGGCGGATCCATATGCGGGCGATAGCTTTGCAAGAATCGGCTACAAGCTGCGCGAAGGCGCCAGTTTAGGCGAGGACAAAAACAAACTCTATCTTTACATATCCGCAGATGACTCTTTCATAAAAAAGGCCGATGAAAAACTAAAGCCTCTGGCCTCTGCCCTCAAGCCGAAGGATGAAAAGCACATCCTGGAAAAAATCCTGGCAGAGGAGGAAGCCGCTGAGAGCGGCCTGGGAAACATCTTTGGGGATTAAACTTATATTCTTTCTCTGTTTCTATCTCCCATGGGCGAGTCCGAAGGAAAGAAATTCATCCCGTCGCGCGGCGTGCCGGCAAACGAATCGTTATATTTCCCAAGGCACGACAGCGAGGAGCTGCGCAGCTTCCAGGACAAGGAGGAGAACCTCACCCGCAACCTGTGGAGCCTGGATGAAGTGGTGAATTTCGTATTTTCCAAAAAGTACCAGAAAAAATACTACGAAACGGCATCGGCATTCATGAAGCTTTTATATGAAAAAACCCATCTTGCGGGGAGCGACATGGCCGATTTCATCACCCAAAACAACATAGCCAAGGCGACGTTCTACAACCGGGTGCTGCCCAGATTAAGAAGGGTGGGCATGATAAAAATCGAGCGCGATACCATCGTAGCCGTAGAAAGCAAGCGCAAATCCCGTCCCATGCGGGTTTCCCTGGGAAAAACATTCGGAAACTATCTTCTCAAAATAGGCGATTCCTGGCTGGCCATCGTGGATGATGCGCGTAGTAGGAAAAAAGATTAGTATTTTCTTAGGGCTTTTGACCATGTCGCGATCGTCGATACGATCACGAGCATCTTTTGAACGAATCGTCGTTCAAAAAGAACCCTTTACTTTTGCCATCAGAAGGACAAAAGTCAAAAGTAATGGGGATGATGCGAGAAGCAGGAAGAAGGAATAGGGCAATTATCACCTTTCTGATAATATTATTCCATTTGTGATAAGTGATGCTATTTACTTTGATTTTTTCATAAAAATCTAAGCTCTACTTCTTCCTGCCTTTCCTTTTTCCTTTGGATTTTTTACTTCGGGTTGTCCTGGGCGGTTTCTTTTTTCCGGCACGCGTCTGCTTTATCTCTTCGGCGAGCTTTTTCCGTTCCTCTTCCTTTTCCTGAATCTGCTCCCGCTTTTTCCGGGCCATTGCCCGTGCTTCCCTTGCCACCGCCGCAAACGGCTCGATTTCCGAAACCGGTTTGGCCAGTCTTCGTACCGTCTGCTGGCTGTCTGCAATCATTTTATGCAGGCGTTCCCGCGCGTCTGCCAGCCGTTTATCGATATCCTTCTCGCTCTCCGCGATTCCCATAAATTCCCCCTGGTAATTCCGGGTGAGCTCCTCCACTTCCTTCAGGTATCGCCGCATATACTCGGTTTCCGCGGATTCCCTAAGCTTGCTCAGTTCCTCTTCTCCGCGTTCGACGTATTCCTCCATGTCCTGCAGCTTGTTCTCGTAATCGTCCAGATACTCCTCGCTCCACTGGGCCACCTTTCCCATATCGGCCAACGCATCCTCCAATTTTTGCAGTTCGTTTTCCCTGCTTTCCACGGACTGGGCCAGCCGCTCGCTCACTTCGGCGACTTCATCCTTGGCGTTCAACGCCTCCTGCAGTTCGCCGCGTATAGTGTTTAACCGTCCTTCCAGCTGCTCCATATCCCTTTCCATCCGGTCCACCATTGCCGCCAGCTCCCCGCCGGCTTCGGACAGGTATTCGTTTTGTTCCTTTCCTTCCTGCAGCTTTGAACGGCCTTCCTCCACTTTCGTCCGCATCCGCTCCCGCTCCTCTTTCAATGCCGCCAGGAACTGCCTTACCCTCTCATGCGTTTCCCGGAGCGTTTTTCTTCCTTCCTTCCGCACCTGCTCCCCTTTGCGCTGCAACTGCTCCACATCCTGCATATAGGCGGGTAACGCCGTTAGCCGCTCTTTGAGCCGGAGAATCTCCTGCTCCTTTTCCAGTACCCGCTGGGTCAATGCGCCCAGATCCGCCTCCATCCGGCTTTCCAAACCGACGTATCCTTCCCGGTAGAGGCGGACTTTCTCCTCCTGCAGTTTCAAAATTTCCTGGCGCTGTTTGCGGACCTCCTCCATGTAATCGGAAAACATGCTACGTGTTTGCTGGGGGAGCGCCAGCGTTGCTTCTGGCAATCGCTCTTCGTGTTTTTCTGGGTTGGGCGTGGGGTTGTTTTTGGGCATTTCTCGCTCTTCCTCTTTGAGCGCTTCCAGAATGCTGCTCCTGATCTTCTCTTCCTCTTTATCGTTTTTTTCTCCGGGTTCTTCTAACGTCCGCTCATAGGGATACGGAAATTCAACGCTGTCCAATTCAACGCTGTCCTTATCTGCATCTGCTTTCCTTTCCTCTGGTTCCTCCTCTTCCATTTTCCACTCTTTTTTAGGCAGCGGCAATTCCTCCTCTGGTTCTGGAGGTGCTTCCTTCACGCGCGGAGGAAGAGGAGCCGCAGCAGGTCCCTTCCAGATGACCACCATATTCGTTAAACGGTAATCAATGTCAATATACTGCTCCTCTTCCAGCACGTGCAGCCATTTCTCAATGCTTTTTCTTTCCAGGCCCGTTTCCCGCTGCAGCAGCCGTATGTCTGCCGTGCCGGCATGGGATATAATGCGGATCAGGCTATCGACGTCCGTGCTAATCAGTGCGTCCTTTACGTATACATCCTCTTTCATCTCTTCCCCCTGTTCCTTTTATGGGGGAGATAGGTTTTTAAATATGTTATACCACTTTCCTACACAGAGGTATGCAACGGATTCTTAAAAATCAGGCTACCAAAATTTTAAATCTCCCGGAGATCTTCCGTTTCGCCCGTTCCAAGGCGGTTTGGATAACCGGAAGATGGGTTTTATACGTGTAGACCGTAAACAGCGCCGTTCCGCGCTGGATGCGTGCGGCCCGGTCGGTCGGCCGTCCAAAGCTCATTCGCATCCCCTTCTGCAAACGGTCCGCGCCTGCCCCGGCAATCATCTTGTTTTCGCGTATTACATGATGCGGAAACACGCGGACCACGAAATAATAGGCATTCAGGATCTCCTTCTCCAGATGCTTGTTCGCGCTCTGTCTCGCGCTTTCAATGGCATTGTCCCGGATGATGATATCCTTCTGGGCCTCCAAATGCACGACTATATCGTAATCGTCCTTCATCTGGCCCATCCGGAATACTACCAAATCCTTGTGCGGCATGGCCTTGATGAACGATTTCCGTGGACTGCTCCGGGAGAACCGCGTCCATGCCACCTTCTTCATATTCCGGATCGCGCGTGCCGGTCGTATGCCTGCCATGTTAACATCCTCTAATAAGCAAAATATAATCTATCCTTATCGTTCCCTTGGATTTAAAATGCTATCCTATATCCGGCTTAACCGTTTCATAATTCTCATCTTATCTTCATTATCCAGCACGGTTTGCTGTGCCGCCTCTTCATCAAGGGAAACAGCCAAGGAGGACAGTGCCCGCCGTGTAACGGCAAATCCATGCTGCGCATGTGGCTTTTTAAACATTCCTCATATAAATTAATTTCTCTATTATTAGTTGTTCGAAAGAGCAGCGAGCCGAGGGGCGAATCAAATGAAGAAAATACGAAAGGACAATGCTTATTTGGCTGAACTGATTGCCCAGCTGCGCAAAGAGCCCCGTCCCATCTGGCGGAGGACGGCCGAACTGCTGGCCCGCTCCCGAAGAAACCGGGTGGAAGTGAATCTCAGCAAGCTCGAAACCTACGGAAACGGCACCATACTCATCCCTGGCAAGGTGCTGGGGACGGGAGAGCTGAAGAAAAAACTGCATGTTGCCGCGTTTGCCTTCAGCGAAACTGCCAGAAAAACCATCCAGGCGGTCGGCGGAAAAACACTGACCATCCAGGAGCTCAAGCAGGCCCACCCGGATGGAAAAGGAATACTGCTATTGGCGTAATCTTCATGAAGACCATCGATGGAAGCAACTTGATTTTGGGCCGGGCGGCCTCCCAGATAGCGAAGATGCTGCTGCAAGGAGAGCAGGTGCAGCTTGTGAATGCGGAAAAAATGGTGATTCTCGGAAACCGTCACAGCCTGGTAGAAAGATACCAGCAACGCCGCCGTCTTCAAAACAAGGGCAAGCCCGAGCATTCGCCCCACTGGCCGCGGGTTCCGCACATGCTCGTCAAGCGGATTATACGCGGAATGCTGCCCTGGAAAAAAACAAGGGGAAGGGAGGCCTTCCGGCGTTTACGCGTATACAGCGGCATTCCCAAAGATGCGCAAAGCGCCGGCTCGCTGGACTCCGCGCAATTTAATAAGCAAAGCCGTTCTATAACGGTGATGGAACTCTGTAAACATATCGGATTTAACGGTTGATGCGGCATGACTGAAAAAACAGAAGAAAAAACGGAATCTCCTGCTCCCAAGGCCGAACATGAAACAAAAAAAGCCAAACCGAAAACCCACCGCAAACGGACCAAGAAAAAAGGGCCCAAGGTTGTCGTTGCCCGGGGGAAACGGAAAGAAAGCATTGCCCGGGCCGTATTGTCCAAAGGCAGGGGAACCGTCCGGTATAACCACGCTGCTGTTAGCGCCCTCTCCAATCGCTATATCCGCGAGCTCATCATGGAGCCGGTGCACTACGCAGGTGCCGCGGGCACGGAACTGGATATACGTGTTAACGTCCGCGGCGGCGGCGTCATGGGGCAGGCCCAGGCGGCGCGTACTGCGATTGCCAAAGGGCTGGTCGCTTACCTAGAAGACGAATCGCTCAAGCAGAAATTCCTGGATACTGATCGTTCTCTATTGGTGGAAGATTCGCGTCGTGTCGAATCCAAGAAATACAGGGGTCCCAAGGCCCGTGCCCGCTACCAAAAGTCTTACCGGTGATGTTATGGAGTTTCCCGTACGCTGTTTTACATGTGGAAAAGTGATCGGAGATCTGTACGAAAAGTACAAGACGCTCCTACAGGAAAAAAGCTCGGAAGAGGCCTTGGATTTCCTCAACGTAGAACGATACTGCTGCCGCAGAATGTTCGTTTCGCATGTAGACGTAATGAAAGACATATCCAAATATTCGAGGATATAAGGTTGCGGTTTAAATACGGAATATATAAACATTTCGTATCATCCTTCTTAGAAGGGGTTGTGAGGTAACCTGGTATCCTGCAGGCTTGGGGTGTCTGTTATCTGAGTTCAAAAGTCCTATGGGCTGAGTATCTCAGCAACCCCATTAAAATCTTGAAATATGAAATAGAAAAGGTGAAAACAAAAATGACTACAAAAGGGATGCTGGTCAAGCAGGAAATGTATCTGGAAAGCGGCATCCACATCGGTACGAAAATCCGCACCCACGATATGCGGCCGTACATATTCAAACGCCGCAGCGACGGATTATTCATTCTCGATTTGCGAAAGACCGATGAGCGGCTGTTGAAAGCCGCGAAGCTGCTGGCGCAATACGCACCGGAGGACGTGCTTGTCGTTGCGTCCCGGGCCTATTCCGGCAACCCGGCCTCCAAATTTGCCCAGCTTACCGGCGTCCAGATCATCCAGGGACGTTTTGTACCCGGTACGATGACCAATCTGGCATTCTCGGATTTCCGGGAGCCCAGGCTCATCTTCATCTGCGATCCCAAAGGCGAACGGGAAGCCATCGCGGAAGCCGCCAAAAACGGGGTGCCGACGATCGGCCTTTGCGACACCGATAACGAAACCAAGTTTATCGACATCGTCATTCCCGCCAACAACAAGGGGAAACGTGCGCTGGCGCTTATTTTCTATATTTTAACGCGGGAGCTGATGCTGGCCCAGGATAAAATCAAGTCCTACGATGAATTCGAGTATAACGTAAACCACTTTGAACAGCCAGCCGAAGAAAAAGCCAAAGAGAAAAAAGCCGCAGCCGCTCCTTCCTAGTGGACTCGTGTGATATTGGCCAAGATGCCCTGTACGCGTCGCTCACAAAGCCCCTGGCTGCTTTCAGCTTCTATATACATCGTACAAACACTCGTATCGTTGTTTTCTATCGCTACCTCCGTGTAGCACGCGTTCTTCCAAGGTTCGCTCGTGACCTGTCCGCATTTTTCGATATCAATCGGTTGCTCGTGCTCATAAATGGAACCGGAATAGCACCGCTCCCGCTCGCCCGCAAAGTCGATATCCTGACACGCCACGGGATCCGCATGGATAAGTGCCAGATCAAAAATACATCCGTAGTAGGCATGGATGGCCAGCTGGTGGATGGCCTGGCATCCGGCAATATCCCCGGTTTCCGCGGAATAGTTCCGGTAGCAGTTCCATCTTTCCGCCAGATCCACCTGTGCGCAGATATCCGAGTCGCTTTGTAAAATGGCAAAATAGGAATAACAGCGCCGTTCGTATTCCGTTCCATCGGTAATCTGGTCACAGTGATTTTGATCGCTCTTTTTGGAATACAATTCGTAGCAATAGTCCCGGTTTCTTTCAATCGCCAATTCATCGCATACCGGTTCCCCCATCACCAGGCTTACACAGGTGTATTGGCGGGCCAGTTCCTCTATTGCACCACAACTGGTATGATTGCCGGTCTGCAGTGCATACTCCGTTACACAGCTTTCTTCTCCCTCGCATTTCAAAACATCGCCGCTTTCCAGTGCGCGGCACAGGTTTTGGCCGTCGGGTTCAAAATAGCACGGATCGACCGATTCGATGCAGGCACGCCGATCGTCTTCCACGAGTCCCAGTCGCTGGCAGGGGCGGATGGATTGCTCGAGTTGCGCATGCGTCATTGCGCATTCCACCTTCTTGCCGTAATCCAAAATCTGTTCGCACGCATCAAAACTGGTGGACGCAATGCTCTCCAGGCACTGCTGTTCCCGGGTTTCATTCAAAATCAAATCGCACAGCGTCGGATTGTTTTCTTGTTGTGCCAGGTTCATCAGGCAGGCATCGGTATTGCAATCTGCTGCCTCCTCGGGCGGGGTAATCGTTGGAATGACCAGTTCAGGGATAAATTCGGTTGCCCTTCCTCCCAGCAGGAATACAACGGCTACCACTACAACCAATACGATTCCTGCGCCGATCATGATCCTTTTCCCTGGGAGTGCCCTGCCCTCCGGTTGAGGATTATATTTGTACGGTTTTTTTCCTGGATGTACCATGCCTATAGCTATCCGTTCCGTATTTAAAACATTTTGGAAATGCCGTAAAGATTGCCCATAGGAAACTTTTGTGGCGGAAGTTTTCCGAATGAAAAAGATTTTTATATAAATCTTCCTTCGCTATATTCTTTCCCTTTTAGGAATTTTAGAGGTGGGAGGTAAGGGCGGAGCCTTTGCGGCCAACCGCCTTGCCTCTACAGCTTACGGTAACCTTTAAAAATTCATTCGTACAAAGTTTTTTTACGTTTTTGATGAACCTATTTCATCAATACGACTACTTAGGAGGTAGAATAATATGGCTAAAAAAGAACATATGAATCTAGTATTCATCGGGCATGTGGATTCGGGAAAGTCCACGACAGTGGGAAGAATCCTGTATGAAACCGGCGCCATCACCGAGCAGGTGCTGAACAAGCTCAAAGAGGAAGCCGCAAAGGTAGGGAAAGCCACCTTTGAATTCGCGTTTGTCATGGATCAGCTCCGGGAAGAGCGGGAACGGGGGGTTACCATCGATATATCCCACCGGGAATTCCAGACTTCCAAATACTATTATACCATTATCGATGCACCGGGCCACCGGGACTTCGTAAAAAACATGATCACGGGTGCCAGTCAGGCCGATGCAGCGGTGTTGGTCGTATCTGTAAAAGATGGTATCCAGCCCCAAACCAAGGAACACGCCTTCCTGGCGAAGGTACTGGGGATCGGCCAGCTCATTGTCGACATGAACAAGATGGATGCGGTCAATTACGACCAGGCCAAATACAACGAAGTAAAGGGCGAAATGGAAAAACTGCTGAAAGGCATCGGCTATAAAGTGGAAGCAGTCTCGTTCGTTCCCTGTTCAGGCTATGTCGGAGATAACATCACCAAGAAATCCGCGAAACTGTCCTGGTATACCGGCCCTACTATTATCGAGATACTGGACAAGCTTACCGTGCCTTTGAAACCAACGGATAAGCCGCTGCGATTGCCTATCCAGGACGTATTCACCATCACCGGTCACGGTACCGTGCCGGTGGGGAGGATAGAGAGCGGTATCCTCAAACCCAATACCAACGTTGCTGTCATGCCTTCGGGTGCCAAGGGCGAAGTAAAACGCATTGAAATGCATCACCAGGAACTGACAGAAGCCATTCCTGGAGACAATGTCGGTTTCAATCTGAAGGGCGTAGATAAAAAAGATATCAAGCGTGGAGATGTAATTGGTCCCAGCGACAATCCTCCAACGGTCGTTCAGGACTTTACCGCACAGGTAGTGGTACTTAACCACCCAACGGCCATCTCGGTTGGGTACACACCTGTATTCCATATCCATACGGCCCAATTCGCAGGCAAAGTAATGGAAATCGTGGAAAAGAAAGACCCGAAGAGCGGCCAGACGATGCAGCAGAAGCCGGATTTTATCAAAACCGGTGATGTTGCCATCATCAAGATCCAGCCCATGAAACCCGTTGTTATAGAAAAATTCTCGGAATTTCCGGCGTTGGGGAGATTCGCCATCCGGGACATGGGCCAGACGGTGGCCGCGGGCGTCGTGCTAAACGTCACGAAGAAAACGGGCTAAATTTTTCTTTTTATCTTTTTTCTATTACTTCCGCTACTCCCATCTCTGTAAAATGATCAATTACCGGCCGAAGCGATTCATCCGGCTCTATAAATACAATTCTGGGCAGGCCATCCGCCGCATACCCTTTGTCTCGTCTTCCATTGGATATATTCTCCGCATGGAATGTGCGCATGCTCTCCAACATCTCCATCATTGTATCCTGGACATGTTCAAGGGTTAATCCTTCTTCTCCCTTGCCTACTCCTTCTACACGGTATATCAGTTCGCTCAACTCCATACCGGTTGGCAACTGGCTGGTTCCAGGTGTAATATCCATACCATCCATCACTTTAGCTAATGGACGCAGTAACGGCCGGGGTTTCCTCCCGTTGCCATTTATCCTGCGGGGGCATCCTAATTCAAGCCAGCCGTTTAGCAACACGTCCCGAGCTCCATTGGTATACACCATCGTATTGTCCTGGCCCGGCATGGGCAGGTCTTCCACCAACTTCTGTGCCACGATCCTCTCTCTTCGCGGTGCGACTACGATACAATTATGCAACCGGTTGCTGGGATGGGCTTGTGGAATATATATCGCGTATCCCCGCTCCTCCAGCATGCCATACAATTCGGCATACAGCGGCGGATGCAAAATGCGCAATATCCCCATCTTGGATGCCACCTTTCTGAAATATCTGTCCTTTCTGTCCGGCGGTAAATTATCAATATCCTCCAGATTCGACCGGAAATCCAGTATTTTAAGAACAAGCGTGGTTGGATCCGAAGCTACCCGGTCCCAATATGCATTTAACATTTCATTTTCAATAGAAGGGCCATCTGCCCTTCTTTCTCTGTATTCATCGCGTAGGTTGGCATAATTGGGCGCATTCGCCCATACCCATCTTCCATCTACCAGCTTGGGTGGCGTTTGCCGGTCGACATAGTCCGCTACTACTGCTCCAAACCTATTCTCTATATTCGTAAGCGATATGGGTCTTCCTCTTATTCGTCCCTGTTCTATGGCATCGTGCAACATGCCTGCTATCACGCCTTTATAATCTCCTCCCACTGTCGCGTATTCGTATGCTACGATCAGTGTATGGAATATATAAGGTACCCGTGTCATCAATCCATCGGGCTTGCCGCGAAATTGTTCCCTATGGGCTTCTATCGCAAATTGATACGCAGCTCTTAATTCTTTCTTGGCGGTGGCTCCCAGGCCCGGGTATCCTTCTTCCCTTCTGCGGATATCCATCACACGGACTATCTCATTAAAAAGTCTTCCTCTTGCTTCGGCATATTGCTCCCCTGCCACTCCTCCGCCCATCACCCCGTGGATTAATTCGTACGTAGCGCTTCGCCGGTCTCCATTTTCTACTCTAAGCGATGCAGGCGTTGCCCTTCGTATTCGCAAAGCCGTTGAACCCACCATACTCCCCCATTATACCTTCCTAGATGGATCACATTGGACCCAGAAAGTTTTAAGTATATTGCGCGTTACATCCTTTTTAAACCCCTCTGCTTCGCCTTCGGCAAAGGTCTAACTGTGCCATTTCCACACCCAATGGCGCCGTTTCTATAACTTTTTGGTTAATGCCTGGAAATACGTCTTTGCGTCTCCCAGTGCTTCCCGGCCTTTCGGCGTAAGCTGGTAGTAGCGCCTCCGCTTTTCGTATTCCGAGCGTATCAATCTTTCCCCTTCCAGCTTATACAGTACGATGTACACCATGATCTTGTTGGGCCGGAAGGAGAATTCCTGCTCAATCGCATCGTCCAGCGCATACGCATGGATCCGCTTCCGCTGGCGGATAATGGATAGGATATATAGCCAGAGGTTGCCCTTGGTAAGCAAGTGCTTCAATCGTTTAATTGGTTTGGTATTTTCCCTCCCTTTCATCGCGGTTAAAGCGACAATGAGCTTTTTAAAAGGAAGCGGCTGCATACATCAGCATGGGTCTGCTGGATCTCTTCAAAAACATGCTGAAAGGCAGATCCGATTCCAAAAAAGGCCCGGCCCAAAAATGTCCCAGCTGTTGAGAAAAACTTACGCTGGATATGGAACGATGTCCCAAATGCGGTGTGCGCACCAAGAGCATGTTCCGACGAAAATGCCCGAAATGCGAAACATTGAATGAGCTGGATGCCAAACGATGTACGAAATGCAGGTACGATTTCGAAGCGGAGCTGGAGCGGGCCAGACGGACATACTACCGATGCCCCATCTGCGGGTATAAAACCGAGGCGTTCCTAACCCGGTGTCCGGCGTGCGGTACGCGATTCGTGTGAGTGCATTCCCATGTACGAAAAATTCAAAAGCGATGAAAAGGAAAAGCTCGTCAAAAAGGAGCCGCAGAAAAAGCAGTTTACGCAGCTTTTTGACGAAGAACAGACCGAAATCAAACGGTTAAATCTCGACGATGTGGAGGATGCGGTTAAGGTGATGCGGAGATGCGCCTTTGACGTCACCGAAAAGGAAGTGGAATACATCGTTAAATATGGTTTCAGCTTTGGTTGCTATGTCAACCGCATGATCGTCGGCGTGGGCCTTGCCTGGCCCACCTATTACGATCCCCGGGAGCGCGTGCTGCGTGGCGGCGATGCCAACGCATTGTATCTGGAAGATCCAGCGGTATTGCTGACATATGAAGGCCGGGGGATCCGCCGCATCCTCGTCCGCTCCCGGGAAAAGGATGCCCGCGCCAAGCAGCTGAAATACGCCCTTACCTACGTAACCGAAGACCTGCCCAAAGGCAGCGTGGACGACTATATCAAGGAGCGTTCCAGCCAGCTGGAAAAGCTCTACCAGAGCGAGGATTACCAATTCTACAAATCCGATAGGGGTTTACTTGCGATGAAGGAGCTGGCCTGATTCGTTTGTATAGTATTTAAAAATGTTTGTTTGTGTATACATA
>DATDYG010000113.1:0-4600 GCA_035289085.1 Candidatus Bilamarchaeaceae archaeon
CCGATAGAAGTGATATAGGAGTCAAATTCGAGAATCAGTTTCTTATTTGCGGTAATGATCGAGCTGTCATTCCGCAATGACTCCAGGCGTACCTCTATCCTATGGGCCGTATTCTTCAGATCAATCTTCACATCCATCACCTTCGCTTCCAGTCTTCTTACCGTTTTATGCAACATATTGCACGAAGGGCGGGGATGCGATCCGCCAAAATGGCGTATCGGCCCAGGAACGCGCGGCCTGTTATAAAATGTGGTAGCGCGTTGCCTAGGGAGTTATGCTAAAAGAAAAAAGCCGGGTAAGGGATTTGTAGAGGTAATGGATGTGAATGATTCCGAATATAACCAGATAAAGGCCAACAAAGGCTAAGATGACGGCTATCATGCAATTTCTACCTTGAAGTTTCCTTTTTCCTGGCCGACCAGCTTTATTTTGGCGATGGATTTCATTTCGCTTACTAATTCTTCGCCAAGCGGCTGTTCCAACGTAAGTTTAACAGTGGATAATTCCGCATTCTGGGCCATCTGGTTTTTCGCCTTGTGCTGGCGGATTTCGGAAATGATTTTATTGAAATTCTGCATTGTTTCGAGTGCCTCTTCGTTTATTTCTCCAGCTTTGGGCCATTCGCTTAGATGGATGCTTTTTGTTTTTTTCGCTTCGGTTTTGAATATTTCCTTATAGATTTCTTCGGTGGTGTGTGAAGCGATGGGGGCAAGCAATTGAATAGAATACAGCAGGACATAACGTAAAACGTACTGGGCCGCTTGTTTGCTTTTCTTATCTTTTCCATAAATCCGGTGTTTCACGTATTCCAGATAGTTATCGCAGAAATCGTGCCAGAAAAACTGCTGTAACGCATTTAGCGCATGATGGTACTCGAACTTTTCAAAAGAGGCAGTGGCGTTTTTGATAACCTCGTTCATGCGGGAAACCATCCATCTGTCAATCGTTGCCAGGGAAGCCGGTTTCTCTTTTTCGTAGTCTTTCGTAGCCGTTTCGACGAATTTGGCCGCATTCCACAGCTTGATGAGGAAACCCTTGGCGTATTTGATGTCCTCGTAGCTGAACGGACGGTCCTTGGCCATGGCGCCGCTCATAGCCGCCCACTGGCGGATGGCGTCGACGGGATAGTCGCGCAGCAAATCCGAGGGCGATATGATGTTGCCCAAACTCTTGCTCATCTTTTTGCCATCCGGAGCAAGCACATTTCCATTAAGCAGGATGGTTTCCCATGGAATTTTTCCTGTAAGCCCAACGCCGCTGCGATAAATCGTATAAAATGCCCAGGTGCGCACGATTTCCACTCCCTGTGGCCGGAGGGAGGAAGGATAGAGTTTTGCCATTTTTTCCTTGTCTTCAGGCCACCCTGCAATAATCAACGGCGTAATACTCGAATCAATCCAACAGTCGCACGTGCTGGTTTCGGGTTTCATGGTTTCACCGCATTTACATTTTTTCTTTTGTGCTTTTTCCGCGTAATAGGGAAGTGCATCCATATCCGCTGCAGCTGTTGAATCGCATTTCTCGCAGTAGTAGAAGGGCAGGGGCGTGCCAAATACGCGCTGTCTGGAAATAACCCAGTCCCATTCGACGTTCTCCACCCAGTCCGTGAGATAGGTGATGCCGAATTCCGGTACCCAGCGGACCTCCTTTGCCATGTCCTTGATCTCCTTGGCCTTTTCCTTGATGTTGGCAAACCACTGCTTGCTGGGGATGAGTTCTACGGGACGCTGGCAGCGGTCGTGCACTTTCACCGTCTGGGCCAGCGGCTGCTTTTGGGCCATTTTTCCTTCTTTTTCCAGTTTTTCAACGATCTTTTTCTTCGCTTCTTCGACCTTCAAACCGTTCAGCCCGCCCGCATTCTGCATTTTGCCAAACTGATCAATGCAGTTCAGCAATGGCAGCTTGTGCCGGTGCATCCATACGACGTCCATCTTGTCCCCGAAGGTACAAACCTGCACTAAGCCTGAACCAAACTCCTTGTCCACATCCTTGTCGGTGAGGATGGGGACTTTCTCGCCTAATGGCGTGGTAGCGATTTTTCCTTTCAATTTTTGATAGCGTATATCATCGGGATGGAAGATAACGGCTACACATGCAGGAATAAGTTCCGGACGTGTCGTTGCGATGACAAGGTCTTCGCCCTGCGGGCCGGTGAACCTGATGTTGTATAACGTTCCCTGCTTCTGCTCTTCATCCAGCTCGGCCTTGGCCACTGCGCTTACGCAGCGCGGGCACCAGTACACCGGATATTCGCTGCGGTAGATCATTTTCTTGTTGTACATCTCGATAAGGGAACGTTGCACCTTTTGGTGATAATCCGGATCCATGGTGCGGTATTCGTATTTCCAATCCGGTGAGAACCCCAACTCGTTCATCTGCTGTTTCATCCGGGCAATGAATTCTTTCGTCCATTCGATGCATTTCTGGCGGAATTCGACGGGTGGAAGGCGGCCGAACTTCTTCTCGACGCGAACTTCCGTTGGAAAGCCCTGGCAGTCCCATCCCTGCGGATAATAAACATTAAAACCGTTCATCCGCTTGTATCGTGCGATGAAATCGAAATAGGAATAGGAAAGCACGTGGCCCATGTGCAATTCCCCGCTCGTAAACGGAGGCGGAGTATCGATAGAGTAAATTGGTTTTGCGTTTTGAGTTTGGAGTTTTGACTCATCGAATTCGTATATTTTATTATCTGCCCAGTATTCCTGCCATTTCTTTTCCATCTCCTTGGAAAAATTTTTAGGAAGCATGAAAACCACAATGCAAAGCATTCGGCACAGACGATTTTTAAAGGGATAATTTCATCCCATCTCTCGCCGCAATGGTTTTTACCCCCGTTTCCTTTTCGATTTTTTTGGCTTCGCGGTCTGCAACGGGAATCATCTTCATGCCGAAATGGCTGAGGATAGCGAGCTGGGGTTGGGCTGCTTGGATGAGTTTAGTTGCACCTTCGGTGGTCATGTGCCCGTGGTATTGATCCTGTGCGGGCTTCAGGCAATGCACAATGAGATAATCACAATTTTTGTATGCATCTCCGATGCCTGCATAATATTCGGTATCGCTGGTGTAACCGATGGTTTTTCCATCCAAAAACAGCTTGAAGCCGAAGGTTGTGGATTCGTCATGCTGCGCCTTAACGAATTCCATTTTGAACGTGCCTTTTTTGGTAGTGAATTCCTTCTGGGCGCCGGGCTTGGCGGTGTGCAGTTCCTGCACCATTTTCTGATGGTACAATGTTATGCCGCGATCGCCTGTTTCGTCGCCCTCAAGGGTATGTTTACTGCCGATGAGAATACCCCTGCCTCTTTTGCGGGTGTAATCGGCCATGGCTTCGATGAGCAGTTGGGCATCGTTCACATGGTCGACATGGTAATGGGTGACGACGACGGCATCCAGTTTCAGCGGATCCTGTTTTAATCGAAGAGAATGCAGCAATGCACCAGGACCGGGATCCACATGAATATTTGCGCTTTCGGAGTTAATGCGGAATCCGCCGGTGGCACGGAGCTGCTGGATGAGATTGATCCTCCCGCCGCCGGTACCGAGAAAGATGATTTCCATAATTTCACCAGGAATTTGGAAAGATTTGAACGAAGTTCAAACTGATTTCCATGCGTGCACCTTCAGGCCGAAAACTCCTCCCTCATGCTGCAGAACATGCATTTGCTTTGCCCGCTGGGTTCTCCGCACTGCCCGCACATTTTCATTTCCAAAGGCTTTTCACTCATTCCTTTTTTCAAAGCATCCTCTATTGCCAAAAAGCTGTTTACTATCTTGAATTTTGTTCCGGGATAGCGCTCTTCTGTTTCGTTTAGTTGCTCTCTTACATGCGCACGGAATGCATGGCGGGCGTACGGACATTCCTGAAAATCAATAGGGAAATCGTTCAGGATAGCATATATGGCTACTTCCTTTTCAGGAGTACGTAGTAAGGGACGGATGCGGGAAACGAATTTTTCATCTTGTATTAATGGCTCGTTTAATCGCGCTAAGCGTAGAGGCTCATTTCGCATGATGTTCATCATCACGCTTTGCGCCATGTCGTCCAGATTATGGCCGACGGCCAGTTTATCCGCATGGATTTCCCTTGCAGCCTGATTAAGCAAACGCCTGCGAATTACGCCGCAGTAGCTGCAGGGGATTTTTTCCTGCTTTTTTTCCATTATTTCATCAAGGCTTAATCCAACTTCTTTTTTGTAGGAGAAAATTTTATGCTCTATGCCTAAATTTTTAGCCTCCTGCTCAGCAACCTCAAGCGTTTTGCTTCTGTATCCTGCAATTCCCTCATCAATTGTAATCGCAACTAGTTCAAAGGGCAAATCCTTTTGCAACCGGTGCAGGAGACGCAGGAGCGTGACACTATCTTTTCCACCACTGAGGCCCACCGCGATTCGGTCGTTTTTATTAATCATATTAAAATCGCGGATTGTCGAACGAAAACGCTTTTCAAATAATTGGCAAAAATGCATCTGGCAGAGATGCCGCTGAGCGTATGGTAGATAGATTATTGCTTCAGATTTACAATGAGAACAGAACATAAGATCACGATTAAAAAATACGCTGGATCCATGGGACGATGTCAAAACCCGAATCAAAAGAT
>DATDYG010000114.1:0-2620 GCA_035289085.1 Candidatus Bilamarchaeaceae archaeon
CACCAGGCCATGAGAAGCGCCTCCTTACGCATTGTACGGGAGATCGGCATTGAAGGAAGCTGTAACGTGCAATATGCATTTAACCAGGATACGGGCGAACTGGCTGTTATTGAGGTAAATCCAAGGCTTTCCCGTTCCTCGGCATTGGCTTCCAAGGCTACGGGTTATCCGATTGCGCGGGTAGCCGCCAAGATTGCGCTCGGGAAAAGATTGCCGGAGATTAAGAATGCGATTACCGGGACGAGTGCTGCCTTCGAACCTGCACTGGACTACGTTGTTACGAAGATACCCCGCTGGCCTTTTGACAAGTTTCGCTTAGTCGATCGCACCATAGGCACGCAGATGAAGAGCACGGGGGAAGTAATGGCGATCGGACGGACGGTGGAGGAATCGCTGCTGAAAGCCATCCGCAGCGTGGAGATCAAGATTCCGAAGATAGAGAATCCAGAGGACCATTTCTCGCCCGCAACGGACAGCCGCCTCTTTGCCATTTTCGAAGCATTGCGGAGAGGCGAAAGCATCGAAACGATTTATAAAAAAACAGGGATCCACCGCTGGTTTTTGAAAAAAATGCAGAATATCATTTTGATGGAAAAGAAGCTGGCTTCCGAAGCATTGAATGCGCCGCTGCTGTTGCAGGCCAAACGGATGGGATTTCCGGATAAACAGATTGCCCAGATCAAGGGAATGGCGGAAGAGGAAATATGCAAAATGCGCAAAGCCCAGGCCATTCAACCGGTATATAAAATGGTGGACAGCTGTGCCGGGGAGTTTGAAGCGCTGACGCCCTATTATTATTCCACGTATGAGCAGGAAAACGAGGCGCGGCCTACGAATAAACGGAAGGTGATCGTACTCGGATCCGGACCGATCCGGATCGGGCAGGGGATTGAATTTGATTACTGCTGCTCGCATGCATCGTTTGCATTGCGCGAGATGGGAATAGAAAGCATCGTGGTGAACAACAATCCGGAAACTGTGAGCACGGATTTTGATTCCAGCGATAAGCTGTACTTTGAGCCGCTCACGCCGGAGGATGTGATGCACATCATTGAGAATGAAAAGCCCGATGGCGTGATCGTCCAGCTGGGCGGGCAGACGAGCCTGAACCTGGCGGAAACACTGGAGAAAAACAACGTGAAGATCCTGGGAACAGGCTACGCGGGCATCGATCTTGCGGAAGATCGTAAACAGTTCAGTGAGCTGGCAACGAAGCTGGGGATTTCGCAGCCGCCCAACCGCACGGCCACCAGCGAGGAGAAGGCGCTGGAGATGGCCAAGCAGGTCGGCTATCCGATCGTGGTACGGCCGAGTTACGTCATTGCCGGAAGGGCGATGGCCATTGTGCATGATGAGAAGGAATTGAAGGAATATGTCCGGGAGGCGGTGGATGTCAGCGAGCGGAAACCGGTTTTGATCGATAAATACCTGGAGGAAGCCATTGAATGCGAAGTAGATGCGTTGTGCGATGGCGAAGAAATATTTATCGGAGCCATCATGGAGCACATAGAGTATGCAGGGGTGCATTCCGGTGATGCGAATATTGTAATCCCAACCATTCATTTGAAGGAAAAGGAAATCGAAACGATAAAAAATTACACAGAAAAGATTGCGCTCGCGTTAAAAACAATAGGCCTCATCAATATCCAGTTTGCGGTGAAGGAGGGGGTCGTATATATTCTGGAAGCGAATCCCCGCGCGAGTAGAACGGTGCCGTTTGTAAGCAAGGCCATCGGCATTCCGCTGGCTAAATGGGCAACTCAAATAATGCTAGGAAAGAAGATTAAGGAATTAAAGCTGAAAAGTCAGAAAATAAGCAATTTTGCTGTAAAGAGCATAGTATTTCCTTTTCTAAAATTAAAAGGTGCAGATGTTTTGCTGGGGCCGGAGATGAAGAGTACCGGAGAAACGATGGGTATTGGGAGCTCCTTTGAGATGGCCTATTATAAGGCGCTGCTGGCCACCGGCCTGGAAATACGGCCGAAAGGCTATGCATTGCTGAGCTTAAACGATGAAACCAAGCCGTATGCCAAAGGGCTGGAGGGCATGCTGCGGAGCCTGGATTTCAAGATTTCAGCCACGCCTGGAACCGGAAAGCTGCTCAACAAATGCAAAATAGTGGAAAAGATAAGGAAGGGATCGCCTGACCTGCTCGAATTCATCGAAAAGGAGGATGTTTCTCTTGTCATCAACACGCCTAAACGGGGTGGCAAGTCGCATACGGACGGATTTCATATTCGCCGTGCGTGCATAGAAAAAGGAATACCGTGTTTCACAAACGTGCAGACGCTGTTTGAGCTGCTGAAGGCAATGCAAAGGATGCAGAAGCAGCCGCTGGAGATCAGGGAACTGAAGGAGTACTGGCCGAAGTAACGGTTTTTGTTGTTAATTCGGAGGTTCTTCTGGCAGGGGCTCGGCTTCTAACCGTGCTTTTATCTCTGGAGGCACGTGCGGATATCCATTTTTTTCTTCTTCCTTGATCTTTTCGGTTATTTCAAACAATCCAAGCTTTCTTAAAATCTCCCGGCGTTCTGGAGCGAGCAGAGTGTATTGCCTGACCGGCCCGAAGACATCCGAACGGGAATTCAAAAGCTTTTGGAACGCGCTGCCGCACACGTCT
>DATDYG010000115.1:0-6440 GCA_035289085.1 Candidatus Bilamarchaeaceae archaeon
CAGGGAAAGATTTTTGAGGAGTGCTGCACCCCTTTCATCTTCAGAATTTCGATGGCCCGGGTCCGTTCCTTTCGCTGGGGGGAATAGAGGTAATAGAGATGGATCCAGCCATCCGTCAGCGTTTCTATTCCATATCTGGTATCCGGCATGACGTCCTGGGTGGTGGAGGGGATGTCCTCGGAGATGACGATGGTGGTCGCCCCCCATTTTCGGATGTTGTCCACCAGTTTCAGAAATCCCTTCTTCCGCTCGTCTTCGTTGGAGAAATGCAAGGCCACCGATGCGATGGAATCAACAACAACCCGCTTGATGCCCAGCGTGGCAACGATTTCGGAAATGGCACTGTTTTGGGAAAGGAATTGGTCCACTTCGTATATCGGATAGTCCAGCAGCATGAATTTTTTTTCTTTTTCCAGTTTTTCAAATGGCCAGTTATAGCTGCGCAGGTTGCCCAGCATGCCCTTGCGGGTTTCCTCGATAGAGATGAAGAGTCCTGGCTCTTTGTATTTGCTGGCACCCTCCACCAGAAACTGCATTCCGAACGTTGTCTTTCCCGATCCGGTAGGACCGCTCAATGTTACGATGGCAGCGCGCGGGATGCCGCCTCCGGTAACCGCATCCAGCCCTGGGATGCCGGTTTTTGCCAGTTCATGCACCATCCTTTTTCCCCTCTTTCATTTGCAGCAGCTTCCTTCCGATTTCCAGCTTGTTTTTTAGCGATTGCTTATATCGCTCCGCTTCTTCGGGTTTAGCCACCCGTTCCAGTATGTATTTCTTGTATTCATAGGTGGTGTTGGAAAGATGCACCAGTAGCTCATGGGCCTTTTCCACGGGCAGCTCCAGCCTGTCCGGCCGCAGGATTTCTATGGAGAAAGGACTGTGGTCGGCGCACAGTTTGGCCAGAGTGGCAAAATCCTTGGCCAGCAGTTTCACTTCCAGGGAAGTGGAAAAAAGCTTTTCTTTTTCCAGCGGCTCGTTGATCTCGCCCAGGGCGTATACCACACCCGGTTCTTTCAGGATCTTATCCACAAAACCGACGCCCAGGGATTGTACCATGTCCTTGGAACTGCCGTGCAGGTCAAAATACAGCAGCGCCAGCACGCCCCCTTTACCGAGCGTTTCTTTGGTGAGCTTATCTACATCAATCATGCATTCTTTTTTTCCGTGAGCATTTAAATACCTATTCCGACAAGGAGTAAGGATATGGAGAAACGGGAAGCGTTTTTGAAAAAAGCACGGCAGCAAACAGCGGAAGCGCTGCGCAGCCGGGACGTGTTGTTGGCCCAGGTTTCGCGTTCCATAGACGATCTGAACAAGATCATCAACCTCCTGCACGAGCGTCTGCAGGAAATGGCAAACCCGTATTTTCCGGAGATCGTAGGAAAGGATTCCAGAAAGTATAGTGGAGATGTGGTGGCGTTTGATGGTGCGACCGCCCAGGAGAAAGAACTGAAGCCGGAGGATCTGGAAACCTATAAGGAACTGGCGCAGGAGATTTTACAACTGCACCAGTTGCTGGAGAAATACGAATCCCACCAGCAACAGCTGGCGCAGGATATCTGCCCGAATATAGCCCATGTGGCCGGGGTAGATATTGCAGCCAAGCTGATTGCGCATGTGGGCTCCCTTTCCCGGCTGGCTACCATGCCGGCCAGCGCCATTCAGGTACTGGGTGCGGAGAAGGCACTGTTCAAGCATCTCCGAAACAGGAAAATTGCCCCGCCCAAGCACGGCATCATCTTCCAGCACCCATGGATATCCAGTTCGCCGAAGAAAGTGCGCGGCAAGATTGCACGTGCGCTCGCGAATAAGATCGCCCTGGCCGCCAAGGCAGACGGTTTCACGAAGCGTTTTATTGCCGAGGATCTGAAGAAAAAGTTGGATGCCCGCTACCAGGAGATCATGGGACAGTACCAGAAGGGGAAGGAGAAGTAAATGGTGTTAATCCGGCTGGCATTACTGCAGGATAGCGCTGGGATAGGGGAGCTTATAGCAATGCTGTTTCCGGAGAGCGGAGGCCTTTTTTCACCCACCGATAAAATATGGGTGGCCGAAGAAGAAGGAGAACTCATTGGTTTTGTCCGGTTTACCCAAGAAAACGAGCGATGGATGTTGAATGGTTGGGGCGTATTGCCGGAAGTGCGCAGCCGCGGGATAGGAACGGAATTGCTTCGCCGGGCATTGAAAGCGTTTAAAGATGCTCCGGTACGCTTGGAAGTAGAGGCATGTAACCCCGCCGTTGAACTGTATAGCCGTTTTGGTTTTACCCTCCAGAAATTCGGTTCGGTCCATATGCTGGTGCGGAAACCGGAAACTTAGAAAGAAATAATGGGATTGGGAAAACTACGTTCTCAACTCCCAATTTTGTCAACAAAATATGGGATCGCCCAGATTTGAACTGGGATAACCAGCTTTTCTTCGAAACCTTTACGATCAGTTTTGATCAAACTTTTCCTAAAAGTTTGGCCCAAAGCTGGCAGCTTGCCAGGTTAGACCACGCTTCGTCTCTAAACACGGTTTGAGCCGCCGCGTGTTTGGCTCACGATCCCAACACATGAAGCCCCCGAAGGGAATCGAACCCCTGACTTCCTGTTTTTTCTAGGCATACGAAACAGGCGCTCTACCGCTGAGCTACGGAGGCATAAACTAGAGAGAATTATTATAACTTACTTTTTAATAACATTATATGGTAGCGCCAAGAGTAGCGGTGATCGACCGGAGCCTGTGCATACGGGAGAAATGCGGCTATGTGTGCATGAACGTCTGCCCGCCGAACCGGATGGGAGAAGAGTGCATTATCGTGGAGGAGGAGAGCCGCTTCCCTATTATCTCCGAAGACCTCTGCATCAGCTGCGGCCTGTGCGTGAAAAAATGCCCGGTAAGCTGTATCACTATCATTAACTTACCCAAGGAACCCGATGCGCCCATTTATCAGTATGGTGTAAATACCTTTAGATTATACGGTTTACCGTTGCCGCGCGAGGGAGCAACTGCATTAGTAGGGAAAAACGGAATAGGAAAAAGCACGGCAATAAAGCTATTGGCAAAACAGCTTAATCCTAATTTTGCCAGGTTCGATCATAAGCCAAGCGAAGATGAAATTTTGGAAAAATTGCCAATTGAGCAAAGAAGATATTTTGCACAATTAAAAGAGGCATTGAAAATTAGTACCAAACCGCAGATGATTGATAAATTACGGGAAATATTCAAAGGAAAGGTAAGGGATTTGCTAAAACAATCGGGAATCAAAAGGGATGCAATAAAAATTTTCCATCTGGAAGAAATCCTTGATCGCAATATTCCTCAATTAAGCGGAGGGGAATTGCAACGATTGGCCATGGCAATTGCTTATCTGAAACCTGCGGATATTTATTATTTTGATGAATTTACTAATTTTCTGGATATCGAAGAAAGATTACGCATGGCCGTGCTGCTGAAAGAACTGGCAGAAAAAAAGCGTATCGTGCTTGCAGAGCACGATCTAAGCATATTGGATTATGTAAGCGATTACATCTACATTTTACATGGTGAAGAGAATGCCTACGGCGTCGTATCCGGAATCAAGAACGTGCGGACGGGACTGAACGAATACCTGCAGGGATTTTTACGGCAGGAGAATCTGCGGTTTAGGGATTATGAGATCACTTTCAGCCAGTACAGTGAAAGTGAGATAAAAACGGCCATAAAAATCCAGTATGACGGATTGGCCAAGAAATTCAAGGGATTTGCGTTTTCCGCTGGTAAAGGGGCCATCCGCAAAGGAGAGATCATTGGTTTGGTGGGGAAAAATGCGCTGGGCAAATCGCTGTTCATTAAGATGCTGGCAGGCGTGGAAAAGGCCGACAGGGGCAAGGCGCTGGGACTGAAGGTTTCCTACAAGCCCCAGTATATCACTGCCGAGGAGATGACGGTAAACGAAGTGCTGCAGGGGGATCTGAACAAAAAAACACTGCAGAAGGCCCAGCGACGGCTGAAGGTATTGCCTTTGATGGAGAAGAAGCTTACCGAGCTGAGCGGAGGCGAACTGCAGCGGGTAGTGCTGACGCGCGCGCTGGGCCAGGAAGCGGATATTTACCTGTTCGATGAACCCACGGCATTTTTGGACATGGAACAAAGGTTTGAATTCGCCCGGCTCGTCCGCAATGTAATCAGCGAAAGCGAAAAGGCGGCGTTCATCGTGGACCACGATGTTGTTTTTGTCGATGCGATTGCCAACCGGCTCATTGTTTTTGAGGGGGAAAGTTCCGTAGAGGGAAAGGCATCGCTACCGATGTCCAAACGGGACGGAATGAACCACTTTTTGCAGATGGCAGGCGTTACCATGCGGCGGGACAAGGACACACATCGTCCACGCATAAACAAGCCGGGCAGCGCATTGGATGTGGAACAGCAGAAAAGCGGGGAGTACTACTATTCCTAAGACTATTCCTAAGCAAAAACACGAAAGTATTCCAATATCCATAAAAGCAAGGCTTTTATATAGCATTAGCGAGCATTTCGTAATGCGATTGTTCCTTTCCATAGCGGTATGTATGCTTTTGCTGGCGGGCAGCGGCTTTGCCGCAACCCTTATTGTGAATGGTACGGGTGGAAGCGGATATTGCAGGAGTGGAGGTGCGACCTATGCACCCAATGGAAGCATCCAGGATGCTATCGATTTTGCAACCGCCGGAGATACTATTATTATTTGCAGAAATGGGACAACCACGTATATGGAAAATGTTATCATCAATAAATCGCTAAATGTTCATGGCAACGAATCCGGTGTTATTGTGAACTCGAGCGGCGGGGCGCTGCCGATATTTAACATCTCCACCGGGCCGGTGAACATCAGCAATTTCACCCTGCAGGATGCGATTACCAGCCCCGGGGCAGGGATCTATACCAATGCCAGCAATGTACAGATATACAATGTCACGGTCACAAACAACGTATACGGTATCCATCTGGTGAATGCATCGAATAGCAATATCACCAATAACACGGCATTCAACAACAGTGACAATAATATTCTGCTGTCAGACTCTTTCAACAATACGCTCACGTTCAATATCGTGTTTAATGCTTCGGCTTCGACAGCGAACAGCATCTTTTTGCGCTATGCTGCTTCCGACAACAATACCGTAAGCAATAACACCGCATACGACAGCGGCAGTAATGGGATTGCACTGCAGGACGGGGCAGATAACAACGTGATTAGAGGTAACACCGCTTACAACAATACGGAAAACGGCATCCTGATAGACAGGGATTCGAATAACAATACGGCATCGCTTAATACCGTCTATGATAATTCCCAGGCGGGTATTCAGTTGGTCGCCAGCGAGAACAATACCGCCGTCTCCAATACCGCCTATAACAATACGCAAGGGGGCATAATGCTTTCTGGGGGTGCCAATCTGAGCAATGTGAGTTCCAATACCATCTACAATAACACGCAGTATGGTATTTCTGTCCTGACTTCCTCCGTCCTGAACAATATTTCCTCTAATAGTGTTTATAATAATTCTGCCGGAGGCATCCAGATCGTTGGTTCGGCTACGATCAACAACCGCATTCTTTCCAATACTATCTACAATCACAGCCAGGGCACAGGAGCAGGCATCGTGGTAAACCTCACCAACGACGTCAACCATGTTTACAGCAATCTGGTGGTAGAGAACAATACGCGCGGCATTTACGTGCTGAATGCGAACCTGACGAACATCACCAGCAATACGGCGAATTACAACCGCTATGGATTTGCCCTCAATGGCGGCACGGGCAGCAATCTGACTTCCAATACGGCCAACAACAATTCCTGGGTCCAGTACCAGCTGGAAACGGGTGCAACCGCCACATTCACCGGCAACAATTTTGCGTACAATACCTCTTCCGGTGCGCTGGTATTCAACATCAGCGGCGGCAGTAGTTTAACTACCGTAAGCAGCTATAACATCACGACGGACCAGCTGAGCCTGAGCTTTTCCAATGTGGAGAACCTTTCCATGGTTACCAGTTTCATATCAGGTACTGGTGTGCAAAGCGACCGGTGCGGCAGCTCATCGTTTACCACCTGCCAGCTGGTTTCGGAACTGATCAACTTCAGTGCCCAGGGCACCGGAAGGGTAGCTACCGTTACCATCTATTATAATACCAGCAAGATAAGTGGAGGTGTCACGGAAGCGGATGTCTATATCGGCCACTGGGGGGATGCCGGATGGGACCAGACAGGAAGAACCAGCCAGGATACCGACGGTAATTCCGTAACCTACGGGGCATTGAGCGGTTTCAGTTACTACGGTGCAGTCGGCTTTATAGGTGCCTCCTCTTCCAGTACCAGCGGTGACACCAGCGGTGGCAGCACCAACTCTCTGACCATCTCCGAGCCGGAACTCACCTGTCCGGACAACACTGTGACCTTCACGGCCATGTCGGGTTCCGAGGCAGTGGACGGCGTT
>DATDYG010000116.1:0-29233 GCA_035289085.1 Candidatus Bilamarchaeaceae archaeon
TTGATCCAGGCATCGCGAAATCCGACGGCCTCGCCGGTTCGGTTGTCGGCCGTCCGGGAGAACTGCCCGAGGTCGTAAGCACGCTGCAGGTTAAATACAAGCTCCTCCCGCGTCAGGATATCGAGAATCCGCCATTGAAGATGGGCGAGCCGCTGGCTATCAATGTATACACGGCAACGACCGTGGGCGCGATTGCCCAGCTGTCCAAGGGTATCGCGACGATCCGCTTGAAAAAACCCGTCGTAGCCGAAAAAAATGCCAAAGTAGCTCTATCCCGCCGCCTCGGCCAGCGGTGGAGACTGGCCGCATGGGGAACGGTAGTATAAATAATTATAATAAGTATCTCATTCTAAACAATTCCTTTGCAATTGAAGATCGTTCGCCGGGATCGCCTAGTCCGGTAGGGCGGCAGGTTGCTAACCTGTTGCGCGCAAGCGTTCCTGAGTTCAAAAGCTTTGACATCCTGTCAAAATTGACAGCAAAGCTGTCAATCTCAGTCCCGGCGTTTAAATCTTTCATCAAAACTAGTTCACCTGCAGGCTGCCAGCGCTGCTTCCATCTCCTGCATGCTGGGAAACCGGGCTTCGGGCTTTTTGCGCAATGCCCGCATCACTACATTCTCCACACTCTCTGGAATATCCAGATCCGGCCGTACCAGCCGTGGATAAGGCGGAGGAGCCCAAAGGTTCATCTCGCATACCTCCCTGGCATCCCGGCCGGGAAACGGGTTTCTGCCGGTCAGCATTCCAAACAACAACAAACCCGCTGCATATACGTCCGACATTTCCTTTAGTACGGTTCCCCGTATCTGCTCAGGTGACATATGTCCAGGCGTTCCCGGCATAAAATCCCATTCCTCGTGGCCGATTTCAACAGCCAGTCCCAGATCAAAAATCTTGATCCGTGGGTTTCCCTTCGGATTGGGCACCAAAAAAACATTATCGGGCTTGATGTCCCGGTGGATAAGACCCTGTGCATGCATTGCTCCGGCCGCCCGGCATACACCTATGCTGATTTCCACAGCCACCCACCACGGAAAGGTGCCTCTCTTCAGCACCTCCTCCAACAACTTGCCTTCCAATAATTCCATGGCAAAATAAAACTGTCCATACTCGTCCACGTTCGGCCCGTCGATCCATCGCACTATATTCTCGTGCCGCACCCTTTCCAGCGCCAATGCTTCACACACCAGTATTTCCGGTTGTTCCATTTGATATCTTGGCTTTAGCTGCTTTATCGCAACGTGGGGAGCACCCTTCTCCCATGCATGGTGCGCTCGATGCACCACTGCGTGTCCTCCAGACCCTAGACCTCTATCTATCTTATATCTATATTCTCCGCGCCTTTTCCATCGGTCCTCCAAGAGCCTACCGGTCGTTCTCCGTACCTGGTCTTTGAAGGACGGTGGGCCCCGGAATTTCAAAACTTGCATGTTATACTTTGTGTTCTATAATATTTAAATCGTTCCTTCCCATCATATACTTTTATAAACCGTTTAGCACCTAATCCTTTAACGAAAAGGTTGTTACCATGAAGATAAAACACACCCGCGGAATGTTCCTGTTGCTTCTGGGCGTTCTTCTACTGAGTGGTTGTGTGCAGGAAGGGACTGCCGCTGCCCCGCAGGGAGGCGCATCCACGCCACAAGGAAGTCCGTCGGCTCCGCAAGGGCCTTCGTCTGCCCCGGCCGGGAGATTGGTACTGCTGCTTACCGACAGCCCAGCGGAGTTGGATATCACCGAGGTTTTCGTAACCATTTCCCGCATCGATGTGCATTGCGCAAGCGGGACCGGTGGAACCTCCGCTGGCGGAAATACGACCATGGATACTAATATGACCAATAGTACCACGGGCAACACCACGATCGGTAATACTACTACGGGCAATACGACCATAGGTAATACAACGATGGGTAACACCACCCTAGACAACAGTACGATGGATAACACCACCCTGGACAACATGACTATGACGGATACACCCGTCCTGCCCTGCGCCGGCTGGTCCACGGTAGTGGACGAAGAGCAGACATTCGAACTACTGTCGCTGGAAAACGTTACCGCGTTGCTGGGGAATGCCACCCTCGCTCCGGGGCATTATACGCAAATACGGCTCTATGTTACCGAAGCGTCCGCCACTATCGACGGAGAGGAACAGGAGCTGGAAATACCCTCGGATATGGTTAAACTGATCCATCCCTTTGACATCACGTCCGGCGAGACGACGACGCTTACGCTGGATTTCGATGCACGGGAATCCATTCACGCTGCGGGCCGTAGCGGCAGATATAGCATGCGGCCGACCATCCGGCTGGTCGTAGAATAACTCACTTTTTCTTTGCAGATTTTCCCAACCAGTTTTCCCTGCCGATTTTGGTAAATGCCCCGTGTCCCGGGAAAACCGTTGTTTCCAGAGGCAGCTTCGCCAACCTTTCCAGCGTTTTTTCCATTTGCTTTGCATTACCATGTGGCAAATCCGTTCTTCCGTACGTGCTGGCAAACAGCGTATCGCCGGTAAAAAGCACCTTCTCCTTTTCGTTGTACAGGCAGATACTGCCCGGCGTATGGCCCGGTGTGTGCAACACCTGCAGTGTTGCATTGCCAAATTTTATCGTATCCTTTTCCTTCAGCACCCTATCCGCCTTCACCTTCTCCATGGGCGCGCGCAGATGCGGGGGCACCAGCTTATCCGCTTCCAATAGCAGCCTTTCATCCCCTTTCCCGATACATAGCTTCGCACCCGTCGCTTTTTTCAGCTTCGCATTCTCCCACACATGGTCGAAATGGGCGTGCGTATTCACAATATACAAAATTTTGATGCGGTGTTCCTTCGCATAAAACAGGATATCGTCCGTTGCCATGGCCGGATCGATCACCGCGCCCTTGCCGGGCATGCCCTCCCATAACAGATACACGTTGTTGCCCAGCGGCGGCGAAACGAACTGATGCATCTCCATGCTCCAACATTCGGGATAAAGTTTTTTAATTTAGTGGAGATAGGGTAGTATGGTGACCGAAAAACACGATGTGCTCATTGTAGGCGGTGGACTCGCCGGCATGCGGGCGGCCCTGGAACTGCAGGGTAAATGCGATGTGGCCGTCCTGTGCAAGACCTATCCCAACCTTGCCCATTCCACCCAGGCCCAGGGGGGCATCAACGCCGCCATCCATCCTAAGGACAACTGGAAGGATCATTTTTACGATACCGTATTTGGGGGCGATTACCTCACCGATCAGGATGCAGCGGAAGTCCTCTGTTCGGATGCACCGCGCGCTATCCATGAAATGGAAAAATGGGGCACGCCGTTCACCCGTACGGAGGATGGAAAAATAGCGCAACGTGCGTTTGGCGGCCAGCGGTTCAAGCGCACCTGCTTTGCCGCGGACCGCACCGGCCACGCGCTGGTGCATACCTTATACAATCACGTCATCGAAAAAGGCGTTAAAATATACGACGAGCATATCGCACTGGCACTGCTGGCGGAGAACCGGCAAATCGCCGGCGTGCTCGCCATGGACATTTCCGATACCAGCTTTCGCATATTCCAAACCAAAGCCGTCATCCTGGCCACGGGCGGCGCAGGCAGGGTATACGGCAAAACCACCAATCCGGAAAACACCGGCGACGGCATTGCCATTGCCTACCGGGCGGGATTACCCATCATGGACATGGAGATGATCCAGTTCCACCCGACCACCCTGATCAGAAGCAACAAATTGCTCAGTGAGGCGGCCCGGGGCGAAGGGGCATATCTGATCAATGTAAAGGGCGAACGGTTCATGAAAAGGTATGCTCCTGATAAAATGGAGCTGGCTCCAAGAGATATCGTATCCCGGGCCATCACCAAAGAGATAATGGAAGGAAGAGGGGTAAACGGCGATTCCGTGCATCTGGATTTCCGTCACATGGATCCGGATTATGTGATGAAGCGATTGCCCGACATGCACAAGAATGCGTTGGAACTCTCCGGCATCGATCTGTTAAAGGATCCGGTTCCGGTTCAGTCCGGCCAGCACTATACCATGGCGGGCATTGCCTGCAATACCGATGCGGAAACGGGGCTCTCCGGGTTGTTTGTCGCAGGAGAATGCGCCAATGTCAGCGTGCACGGCGCCAACCGCCTCGGCGG
Organism: Candidatus Bilamarchaeaceae archaeon; assembly: GCA_035289085.1. Classification (GTDB taxonomy): domain Archaea; phylum Micrarchaeota; class Micrarchaeia; order Anstonellales; family Bilamarchaeaceae; genus DATDYG01. The sequence continues at coordinate 4,130 of DATDYG010000116.1, forward strand.
CAACTCGCTCATGGAGACGCTGGTTTTTGGAAGGCGTGCCGGGAAAAACGCATTGAAATACATAAAGCGGAAAACGTTTAGCCGGCCCAGCGATACGAAAGAAAAACTACACGAAAAAAAATTCAGGCAATGGATGGCGCCCAAGAAGGATGAATTCTCTGCCCGTGTCCTGCGCATAGAGATGGGCGCCATCATGGACACTTTCGTAGGTCCCTACCGGGATGGAAATATGCTAAAGGGTGCTGTGCAAAAAATAAGCGGCTTGCGAAGCCGCTTTGATGAAAACATACGAGTGATGGAATCCGCCAAAGCCTTCAACGCGGAGCTAAGGGATGCGGTCGAGCTGGATTTCATGCTGGACCTGGCCTATGCGATTGCTTACAGTGCCTTGCACCGCACGGAATCCAGAGGTGCGCATTACCGCACGGATTATCCGGAGCGGGACGATAAAAACTGGCTGAAGCACATCCTGCTTTACCGTACGGCCGTTGAACCCCGGATCGCCTACCGGCCGGTGAAAATAACCCGGCTGCAGCCGAAGGAACGAAAGTACTGATTACCAGAAAAATTGAAGTAATGGCATAGAAATAAAAATCGTTTGTTGGCTAAAAACGTTTAGATTTGTATGGCTACCGTTATTATCAAAAATGATGGCGACTTAGCCCTGGAAGTGGCGAATGGCACATGCCTGGAACAGCTGGAAGGAAAATGCACCGTATTGTTCGCATGTAAAACCGCGAGCTGCGGCTCCTGCTTGGTTCGCGTAGTTGAGGGTGCAGAGAATTTAGAGCCTCCAAACGATCAGGAGAAATTAGGCCTGGAAGCCTTCGGTACCATGCCCACGCAGCGCCTCTGCTGCCAGGCGAAGATCAAACAGGACACCGTCAAACTGGAATATTAGTTTTAACAGATGAAAAACATGAACAGTCAGCAGGCATTAGAACGCTTAAAAGAAGGGAACGGACGATTTGTGGAAGGCAAAACCACTGCCCGGAATTTTGCTACGGAACGATCGGCATTGTTGACCGGCCAAAAACCATTCGTGGCCATGGTGTCCTGTGCGGATTCGCGGGTATCGCCAGAGCACGTGTTTGACGTAGGCCTGGGTCAGTTGTTTTCTGTGCGCAACGCAGGCAATGTAGTTACCGATATTGATATGGGTACGCTGGAATATGGCGTTGCCCATCTGGGCATTCCCCTCCTCGTCGTCATGGGTCACCAGAAATGCGGGGCGGTGACGGCTGCGTATGACGGGCACAACGAAGGCCACATTACCGCCATCGTAAAGGATATCCATCCTGCCGTTCAGGCGGTGAAAAAAGGCGGAGACAAGGCGCAGGAAGTGGAAGCCACTATCGCAGCCAACGTTAAGCGGGTCATTGCAGACCTACGAAAAAAAAGCGTTATCATCGCCCAGGCCGAAAAAGCCGGCAGGCTCAAAATCGTCGGGATGAAATATTCCCTCGAGACCGGGAAGGCGGAAATGCTGAAATAAATACATTTATAAACATACTTAACCATAATACAATAAGAGGAAGAAAATGTCCATCCCCCTGACACTAAGACGGCAGCGCATTCAGGACATGCGGATCAGTCTCGCCGAGAAACGCATGGATTTTTATCGTCAGCATAAGGAGGCACATTTATTCGATGAAGTCGAAAGGGCCATTGCCAGTCGGCAGGCACCGGACCGGGCTACTTTAAAACGCTTTTTGGATTTGCGGAACGAGCGAATCGCTGCGCAGATTGCTGATTTTGAAAGGGAATTCGGTTCTTTGGAAGAGCCGGATGGACGAAACTACGATGATGCCCGAAAAGAATGTGTAGATGCACGGCCGCTCACCACCGCCTTGCCGGATTATCTCGATCATTTAATTATCCATGAGCGCACGGCCGCGGCCATTGTACGGCGTGGCCACGTGTTTGAAGTACTGGGGGCCAATGGCGTTGGGTTTGTAATGACCCACTCCTATTGCGGCGGCGAAGGCGTGGCCTACGAGTACCATAACGGCCGTATCAACGGCAACGGCGATCACGCATTTGAGCAGGTCCGCCATATTGTCGAATCCATTCCCCGGGGCATTGCTACCGAAGATGATCCTACCAAACGCTCCCGATCCAATGCCCGCATCCAAACGACTACGGCTGTAGAGATCCTGGGCAACTGTGGCAGAGGCAACTCGGTGTTTCCGCTGATGTTCTTCTGGGAAGGGCCGGATGTGGACGTCGTATGGCTGTCCATCAGCCAAAGCCGGGAACACGGATGGGTGCGGCACATGAGAGCTACCGCAAACCAGTTGCATATGGCCGCACAAGCGCTGGGTCGCTCACTCAGGAACCAGTTTGCGCATAGTATCCTCTATTACGATCCGTATCGGCTCCGCAGATTTAGCGATCCTCGCATCTCTATGGATGCATTGCCGAACGAAATGCTCTGTGTTCCGGACAATTTCCGTTCTGTCATCGAGGGAAGAGGGCTTTCGCCCTCGGCCGTGGGTTCGTTGCGCTATGCCGGGTTTCTGGAAGGCGGCCACGTGGAAGGGGTGGGCGGTCCCAGCGGCAACCGTCACGTAATCGTACTCGATCCGGATCCGGCGGTTACTTTACAGGTAGAAACCGCATTGATAAATAGTGCCGGTGATATCCGCGATCTCAGCCAAAACGGGGAATCCATCACCCGCGCCCAATACGATCCAGCCACACGAAGAATAACCTTTCTGGATTAGCCTTCCAATCCCAGCTGTTTTCCGATCATTTGTCCGATTCCTTTGGCATCCTCATAGCCCAGGCGGATTAATGTCGTATGCCCGCGCAATCCCTTCCCGCTGGGCGTGGTAATAACCAATCCGAGCATCTCCAGATCGTGCAGATACTCATGGTACCAGCGGATGCTGCGGGGGCGTTTCTTCAGCTGGCTGCAGATTCTTTCATACGCTTCGTACACCTCTCCGGAAAGCAGCATATTGTTTTCCAGACCTTCCAATCGTGCGTACCGCGATCCCTGCGCCGTCCGCTGTGCGATGGCGTATAAAACAATTTGATGGTTTTCCGGCAACGTCGCAATCGTTTCCTCTACCAGATCCAGTTCCACTCTGCTTCGCGCGGTTTCCACTTCTGCATCGGTTATCTTTTTTTTCCCCTGCTGTTCCGCGATTTCACCGGCCTTCACCAGCAGTTTCAGCGCATACCGTGCATCCCCGCTTTCCTGGGCCGTAATCGCCGCCACCAGGTTGATCGCCGACGTTTCAATCGTATCCTCTGCGAATCCTTCCTCAGCGCGTTGGGAAAGGATTTTCTGCAATTGCTCGCTCGTATACGGCGGGAACACCAATTCGGTTTCATATAAACTGCTCTTGCTGCGGGGATCCAGCGCATCCTTGAACGACAGCTTGTTCGATATCCCCATCAGCGTTACGCCCCCTTTCGTTACCTCGTCATTAACGCGCGTAAGCGTATACACCAGCTCGTCCAGGTCCTTGATCATGTCAATCTCATCGAGAACCACGATCATCTGTTTATTCTCCTGCAAAATCTCCATCAGTTTTTCGTATAAAAACGGCAGGCCAAATCCCGTTTTCTCCAGTTCCGGAACGAATTTTTTCAGCAGTTTTTGCAGAATACGATACCGCGAATTGTAAATCCGGCAGTTGATGTACTGCACGTAGATTGCATCCCTCTCCCAGTGTTCCAGTATCTTCTTGGCCACCGAGGTCTTTCCCGTGCCGGTCTTTCCATAGATAAAAAGGTTGCGCGGTTTCTTGTTCTCCTGCGCCGGCGCCAGCAGGCGGTCGATCTCGGTGATATAACCCTCCCGGAAAGGCAGCTGCTCCGGCAGATAGTGCGGTGAGAGCACCGCGATGTCCTTAAATAGCGAAGCAGAATAAGAAGAACTCCCCATGAGGGCATTACAAAAGTAAAGCTTTTTAATCTAGAGCGTCCAATAGATGTCTGGTGAATAATATGACGACCAAAATATCCAGACTCTATGGGATGGACATCTTTACCGATTCGGGTAAATTTTTGGGCAATGCGAAGGATTTCATCGTGGATGTGGAAGCGGGAGAGGTATCCCGTGTTTTGCTGGAGCAATTGCCGGTGGCGATGGATGAAGCCAAGCGCGCATTGCGGGAGAAAAGCATCCTCTATAAGAATGTGAAATCCGTGGAAGATGTCATTGTGGTGACCAAAGGATTGCAGGAACCGATGCGGCAACCTGCCCAGTAAACCCATGTCCAAAACCGTTCTTCGTGTGGTTTTAGGCCTCCTTGCCATCGGTCTCGGCATAGGGATGACGATGCTTTGGAAGGAGCTTCGTCCATTTGATACACAGAATATTATTATCGGGGTCGGCATTCTTACCGCTTTGGCCGCATTCGTAGCCATGTTCTTCATGACCAAGGCCGGTGGCAGCGGGGATTAATCCTATAATTTTTCAAAACTTTCAAACGGGAAATAATCCAGCTTTAGTTCCTTATACGCATGCAAAATCTCGTAATCTTTTACAATGTCCTTGAACGTATTCCGAAAGCGAACTATCAATTCGCGAAATTCGAACTCGTCCTTTACTTCTGCTTCTATCTCAATATCCCAGCTCCCGCTGCATTCCACCAGATAAACAACCGTGGGTTCACCGATGCAAAAGGACAGCAATGCCTTCTCTATTTTTTCATCAAATTTCGAAATCGAAATCATTGCTTTATAGAATTTTCTTTCCATCTTATCAAGGTTGAGCCATGTGCGATATGCCTGTATTATGCCTCTTTTCTCCAAACTTTTAATTCGCTTTTTTACTCCGTTATAAGTAAGCCCGATTTTCATACCTATTTCCGTATAAGAAGCAATTGCATCAGTTGCAAGGATTTTCAAGATATCAAAATCGATTCTATCCAATTTTTCCACTTCTGGCTCAAAACCATATTTAGGAATAACTTTTTCCTCTTCCCATTTTTCTGCTAAATATTTTCTTTTGAAATGATAATTCACAATAGAAGGGGAAACGGTATATTCTTTTATGTAATCTCCAATCTCCTTTTTCAATTCTAGCAACCAATTACTAAAATTAATATTATTTCTTGCTGCTACAACTATTTCAAGATCCCATCTGCCAGTAGTTGCAATAACCCAAATAATATTCTTCCATCTACTTAGTTTATCAAACAGGATTTTTTCATTTTCTGGAGTAATATCTTGCAATCTAAAATAAATCCTATAACTGAAATAACCTAATCTATGGATGTCTATAAGCGTTCTAAATCCCCTGATAATACTGGTCTCAATCATTTTGTTTATTCTGTAACTAACAACTTGCTTAGGCATGCGCGTAGCCTTCGCAATTTCATTTAGGGGTTTTCTTGCATCATATTCCAATTCATAGAGAATCTTCCTATCTTTCGCATGTATGCCCATATTAGCATATTTAGAACTATAACTTTAAAAAAGTTCTGTTTGACCCAATTTTGCCTGAAAAGATTTATATTCTTGTTTTTCGCAGTAGTGTTAGGAAAAAATATAAAAGGTGGTAATAATGGAAATTGCTCTTAGAAAACTGGATGTACGGGGTTTGAAAACAGCAGACATAGAAAGACAAAGTCCGCGAATCCGTGGGTTTTTAGGGAGTATGCTTGCTCTGGAAGATCCACTAAATGGTACCCAAATAAACGTAGGTCTTAGACGAATAGGAGTGGGTCGCGAAGGGAGGATCCTACGGCCTAAAGTTGTTACTGTGGAACAAGCTCGAGAGATATTCAAGGGTGATCGGAACGCTGTTGTAGTATTAGGGAACGGCGGGCATTCGCCTGTTGCAGAACCAGACGTGTGGTTTGCAGCTAGTGCAGTAGGCAAAGCAAACGGGACAGTGCCATTTGTATTCGAAGCACCAAACATATCCGTCAAAGAGCAGTTGGTCTATGCAGCACCGGCGTTGGTAATAGGTAGAGGAAATAGCAAAGTGGAAGCCTTTGAAGTGGAAATTGCAGGGCCTGTAAATTTAAAGGATATAAGTCGTGCATTGCGACAGGCCACTAGAACGCCTCGGACTTACAGTATGTTGGAACTAGAAGAAGATTCGCGAGCGGAAGCAACATCTAAATACCAAGCCACGGCAACCTACACGTACAGCTATACTACAAGCTATAGCACTGGTAAATGTGAAGATGTTCATCCAGAACGATTCGAAGCGCAAGGAAAGCCATTAACGCTTCTGGTAAGCGCGAACCGAACGGATACACACGCAATAGATGAAACCGGGCGAAATGTCCATATGCTAGATCTAAAAATACCAGAAGGAGTTTCCGCACGGGGTGTTGCATTTACACTTGCCTAACTTCTTTCTTTTTGAGGCTAACTATGCGAGAAATAACTTTCCATGAATTAGGCGAGAAAATCGAACGAAACGAATTCGGGATTTGAAACTCGCAAATCACAAAGCTTATAAATTATAAGTTTTATATAATAACTATGGAAAATTACATTGTAAACTCAACATTTGTTGCGTACTTGGCAGATATCTATGAAAATAGCCTTTTTCCATACGTTCAGACGATAAAGGAAGTAAAGGAAGAATTAGGGCATTTGCGTGGAATATTTGACATCCGAATTGAAGAAATTGCAAGTAAGGATCAAACTCTTCAAAAAGGTGATTGGGAAAAATATCTTTCGGAAGTGGATTTGTCCCTTCTTCGAACGGCTAAAGCATCAAAAAAAATTTTAATAACCGATGATAAAAAACTAGCAAAGGCTGCGCAAGTAAATGGTGTTTCGGTACTAAACACACCACGCTTTATTGCAACGCTTGCATTCAATGGGATATTAAAATATGACGTTGCTGTTTCTATTTTGGAAAAGCTGCTTCCGTTATACAATCGCAAAAATGTTCTAAAAAAGGTTCTTAAGGATCTAAATAATTGGAGGTGATTGGAATGAAAAATATCGTTGTAAATGTGACATTGCCAGCAGAAGTCGTAAATTACATAGATGAGAAGGCACAAAAACTGTATATCAGTCGTTCAACCGTTGCGCGTCAGTTAGTAATGGAGCATGTAGAGGAAGAAAAAGTAGTGCATCTAAGGAAAAAAGGATTCTCAATCCGAAAAATCGCTGAATTGACCAGTATCCGCTATGATAGAGTTTTGCGGATTATCGGGCAAACAGGAGTAGATGAGGAGGAAGACGCAGAATTGGAGCAATATATGGATGATGTGCAGAGATCGGTTACCAAAAAAAGATAGCCTTATCTATCTGGTATCAAAAACCTTCCTCAATATCTTATCGAGCTTTTTATCTTTCCTCACTAATACTATCCCTTCATGCGGCTGGCCATAAATAACATGCGTATCTGCTGGAGCATATTTCATGAAAGCCAATGCTGTCAAATCTTCTTCACCATCTATTTTTACAGCACCGCCACGTTTTAAAATTTCAGGCACTTTTTTTATCAATGCATTGCTCACCGTGCCACGGGGATTTTTGAACGCCCATGGCTTGGGATACATGCGCATGAGGATTTTTCTTTTCTCGAGGTCAAGCGCGCGACGCATATACCTGAAATCAAAAACAGCAACATGCGGGAAAATTCCCAGGCCCAGCAATGCTAATACACATACATCTCCAACCGCAACTAGTTTATGCCCATGGCTAAGTTGTTTAATCTCTTCCAAACTGCGGTGCACCCTGCCCAATGGTTTTTTCAGTGCTTGTTTGATCTTTGGAGGAATGCGCATGGAGTTGAATTCACTTTAACTTTTAAAAGAATGAGCTATTTTGCATACCGGGCAGCCAATTTTTCATCTCTCCGGTAGGCCAGCTGTTTCTTCTGTTGCCCGATATATTCAATTTCGTTCCCGTCCATGTCCGTAAGCGTCATGTCCATGACCTCTTCACCTACCCGCATCGTGAGGATCATGGGTTTTCCTTTAAACCGGACTTTCACACTATATAGCTTGGATGCCCCGTCATGGGCATATCTTACTTCACAATTCTTGAAATCCTTGAGTGCCATGTCAACCCATCGCCAATCTTCGTATGATCGAATTTGCCGGAACCGGTTCGCCCTTCTCTTTCATTGCATTGGCCAGCATCTCAAACTCCCGTGCAGCTAAATTAAACGCATTCCGTTCCGCCATCCCCTGCGCGGCCTGGGCGGTTTCCCGCACCGGAATCATGCCGGCCAGTTGGGATTCTTCTTCCGGCTTTCTCGCCATCTCTTTTAGTACCATACTCTTCTTTCTCCACCCATCCTTTTATACCTTTTTATCAATACACAATCTCCTTGATTTTCTTGTTCTTCCACGCCAATTTCAGCTCGCGTGCAATCCTTCTTCCCATGCTCATCGGCTGGTTGTAATGATAATCCGAATATGACGAGCCTTGCGGATAAACATTAGTGCCGGCGACGATGCGGGCGCTGATTTCAAATGCATAGATTTCGAGCTCTTCTGTAATTATTGTTTCTATGCTGAATGGCCCGAACATGCCGCCGAATAAGTCGAATGATGCATCGCTTAGGCGCTTGCCCATCTCCATGTATTCACCCAGTAAACTTTCCCGTAACACCAGCGGCTCGTTGCCGATCACCGTAAAGCTCATCTTCGGGCTCATGCCCGCGCTCACCGCCCGCGCGATCTCGTCCGCGCTGCTTTCGACGCGCCTGTCGACTCCGAGCAGTTCCAGCCATCCATGCCCTGTTTCGTAACCTATCTTGGAAAATGATGAAAAGAAAAAATGCGGATAGGAGCGGACACCGATCAGGAACTCCTGGATCATGCAGGGGCGGTTGCCTACCTTGCGCTTAAACTCGCTCTGGCTGGTTACAATGAAATATCCCCTCCCCCCTTTGGCACCCGGAAATTTCACCAGCGCTGGCCCGGCAATCTCGTCGGGCTGTAAAATGCGGGGCGCCCGTATCCTGGCCTTGCGCAGCCATTCGAACATCTTCTCGCGGGAACGTTCCCACATCACACTGGCCCGGTTGCCGTAAATCGGCACTTCCAGCTTTTCGAATGCGCTTCCGACATACTCCACAAAACTTCCATGCGGAACAATAATCGCATTTCGTTTGCGCAGCTCATCCACCGGCAGTTCGCTGTACTCCTCCACCACCAGGAATTCATCCGGTTTCCCGTATTGGAATGCTTCGTACAGTTTCTTATTCTCCTTCTTTACAATACCGATGGTACGCAAACCTTCGTCCCGGGCTCCCTTGAAAATCTGCAGGGAAGAATGCGAACAGATAGTAGCAATACTGAAATCCTTATAGCCATCCAGAATTTGGTGGATCTTTTCCTTCGGAACCATATAAGCTATAGAATGAAATATTTTAAGAATTCTTCGGCAATTGCTTAACCTCGTTAACAACCACTTCGAATAATATAAATGTGATAGCTTTTTAAAATAAATGGTTGTAACTCCTATCGTATGTTTGCCCAGACTTCAGCCACAGGAAGTGCAAGACGGGTACCCCCCATCCAGTGTCCTCCACGCTCATTTCGATTTTCCTCACCCAATGAACCGGTCCTTCTTTTTGAAGAACCGCTTAAGGGAAGCCCGGGGTCGGGAGGCGATGGCGGAGGAGGCAGGAAATCTGCTCTATCCGAGGAAGAAGCCTTTCAAAATCAGCTAACCGGAGATATCGAAGGCCGGTGTCATGAGATACGGGAACTGGACCGTTCGATGGATCCAGACAAATCCGAAAGAATCGGCGGACTAAGAACTGAAATTGCCACCGTGGTCGCAACGGCTGTGGATGCACACCGAAGCTGGGTGAACCGTTTGCTGTTCAGGTTGTGGGCCCCTAAATACGATGAATTCATGCAAAAAACCGGCCATGAAGAGGCCCTTCGGAGAATCATCCACCTTTTTGTCGGACTGGGCTATTTCGATCCGCGTGGCAGGAAGTTTTCCATCCTTGATCCAAGTTGTGGGACCGCCGTTCCCATCCAGCTCCTGTTGCGAGAACTCGGCGAATCAGGATGGAACCATCTTTTCTTTCACATTACCGACCTTTCCCCGGATATGCTTGCTGTTGGACAACAACGATTAGACAAAGTGCTCGGAGCTTCAAAACTCAACCAACAGGTGTTCTTTGACACCCCCATTAATCTCGAGCAGCGCCTGCCGGGTTCTCCCTTTGGGATGGACCGGTTTGACGTAGCTATATTCTCCCAGACGCTGCACCTCCTTTCCCCGGCCGGCAGGCGCAATGCCTACCTCAACCTGATCGACTCGGTCAAGCCAGGCGGAAGAGTGCTCATTGTCGATGAGTTTCCGCCCAAGCTAAGCAACGGCGAGGGCTACCTGGCACAGAAGACCGGCGCAGTGGATGAAATAGTCCATTATCTCTTCAAGGGTATGGCCGGCCTGGACGCATCCAAAAGCACCATCTCTACGGCAGGGGATTTATGGAAGCAGCTGGAGACCGGATACCCGGAGTTGGTGTGCGAGGCGTTATTCTCGGTTCCTATCGATCCCAGCCATCGCATGTACGGTTTCGGCCTGGTCGTTTCCAATACCTCTTAAACCATCACATCCAGGGGGTTGAATTCGTCCGCACGTTTAAACGAACGCAGCACGGTGAAGGTGGTTGTTCGAATCACAGCGGGTACGTCCTGGACCTTTCGCAATACCTCTACCAGCTCTTCCCGGGTCCGTACCCGGACCACGGCAACGGCATCGTAATTGCCTGTTACTGCATAGAGCAATTGGACCTGCGGGATCTTGGCAACTCCCTCCAATTCCCACAGATCCAGCGAGCGCTTCTTGTGGGTCCGGATCATGATGACTGCATGGATGTCAAACCCGAGCTTCCGGTAATCGATCTCGATCCGGTAATGCGTTATGAGCTTATTATGTTCCAACCGTTTAATCCGCTGCATGAGCGTATTCGGGTGGATCTTCAGCTTGGCAGCCAGCTTGCGGTAGGACTGCTTGGAATCGTCCCGCAGCTCCCTGAGGATCCCTAAATCCAGTATATCGTATTTTCCATCCATACCTCCACCTCCACAGAATTATAGATAATAAGTGTTATTTTAACTGAAATATATTTAAATCTAATGTTTTTTTCTACAGAAGTTTAGGGGAAAGATATATATACTATATATCCCTATGCTTTTCAGGGGTGGGTACAATGCTAGAAAGGAATCAAAACATCGGTTTGCTGGAACTGGTACGCCAGTTGGAGGAACATGCGCAGCAATCGCAGACCTCTTCACTGGATCCGGATGCCCTGGAAACCGCCACCAAGCTGCGGGACCTGGTCGTTCGCGATGTTTCCGGGATCGGTTACGATGGAAAGATCCGGCTGGTGAAACTGGTGAACCGCTTGAAGGTACGGGCACTGCTTCGCGATGACGAAGAGGGATACCGGATGTTTTCCCGATTGGAATCGATCGGCAGTGACATCCTGCGCGTTTTCTGATTATATCTGAGGGGGTGAAAAACATGAGGTCTATAACAGTGGTAGCGGAGGATCGGGTGGGATTGCTGGCGGATATATCCTATATCCTGGGAAAGTCCAGCGTGAATATCGAGAGCCTGGGCGTGGATATCGTAGGGGACAAGGCCATTATTGCGCTGTCCGTCAGGGACTTCAAGCGGGCGGCACATGTCCTTACCTCCAACGGCTTTGCCATCACCCAGCACGATGCGCTGGTCATCAAACTACCGAATCGGCCGGGCGAACTGAACAAACTGGCCGACCATCTGGCTGGGGAGCAGATCAGCGTCCAGAACATGCACCTGCTCTCCAATGATAAGGAACACGGGGTATTCGCGGTGTTCGTGGACAAACCACGGAAGGCCATGCGGCTCCTTGCCCAACGGGTGTTAAACGGCTCGGTGAACGGTTCCGCAGAACCCGGCGTGTACTAACAGCCACATTTATAAATAGTTTGACACATATAATGGAGTATGGTTCAAGCCAGCCAAATTACTAGCGCAACGCGTGCCCGTGCCCTCCAGGTGCATGCCCGGACACAATGGGCGCTTCGAGAAACACAAGGCGAGCCTATCCTTTTGGGCGTTACCCATCTCGATGTCCTGTTGCCTTCTACCAAAAGGATTGTCCGAGGATTACGGAAGAAGGGCTATAATCATCTAGGGCTGGAACTGCCGGCCAACCATCAGGCGAAGCAAATGGAGCCAGAATTCTTTTCTCCGCTTGCCGAATTTGCAAGAGCTAAGGGATATTCTGTCACTGCTTTGGATGTTCCTTATGATGTTGATTTTTACACTAAGCGTGCCGGTGCACTCTATGCGCTGGCTGCCTTGGAAATGGCTGGCGGGGATTTGCAAAAGGCATTGGAGATCATTGGCCATGAAGTAGATGAACACCGAAAGCTGTTATTTGCAGCAACCGGCATTTCAAGTACTCGAGAGTTGGCATATGTAGACCCGGATGTCCATGGCGCTTCCATCCGGGAATTTTTCAACCGTTTGCAGGCCCAGAAATTTTTACGGGAAGAAATCCCCGAACGTCTTAGAACAATGGCCCGGGAAATGCATGCAGCGGTAAATGCGCACATGCTGCGAACCATCCAGGATGCAAAACCCGATGTAGTAGTTATCGGCCTATTTCATGCCGAAGATATCGCTTCCTCTCTCCAAAATTACCGGTTCGTACGTATGCCCTTATTCGCTATTCGCTTATTTTAAGTCGTAATCTCATTCAGTTTCTTGGTTTTTATGGCTTCCTTGATCTCCATGGCGATTCTTCTTCCGGTGCTCACTGGTTCGCCAAAGAGATAAGAGGAGTAGGGTGTCACGCGGATACCCGGAGAACCCGGAATCCGGAAAGAAATGTCAAATACTACGAACTCTTCCTTCCCTTCCTCCACCATCGCGCCCTGCAGCGCAAACGGACCGATCAGGCCCGGCGGATATTCCTTTTCGACGGTGCGCACGAGCCGTTCCGCCTTTTCGAATACCTGCTCCAGCAGGCTTTCGCGTACCGTGCAGGCAATATGCCCGGCCTCAATGCGGGTGGGCTGCCGCTGTTTGAGTACCTCCAGTTGCGTATCGGCCGGCAGATGCAAGAATCCGTCCAGGTCTGTTTGCCGCCGTGTATCCACGCCCAGCAGCTCCAGTTCCCCGTGCAGCGGAGAATAGAAGAAATTAAAATTAAACAGTGCCCCGATCACGAACTCCTCTATGGTGGCCGTTTTCAGGTCTGCTTCCTTCAACTTCCCTTCTGCGATGAGCTGTTTGCTTTTCCTGTCGTATTCCTCGGGCGAAGCCGCCATAAAAAACGCCCGCTCGTAGCTTCGTTTCGCTTCCTTGGCCTTTACTATGGCCAATCGGTCAATCTTTTCCGGAGAAGGAATTTGCCTGGGGAAGCGGATGCCCGCCTTCCGCATCAGGTCGTACTGGTTCTTCTCCACGTCCCTTTCTTCGGCACGCAACAAGAATTTATTGCCAAAAATAGGCAGGGGAAACCGCTCTATCACGTCGTAACCTACGTACACGGCAAAACTTCGGTTGGGAATAAAAATGGCATTCCGTTTTTTCAGCAGATCCATATATCTGGATTCTGCCATATCTCCGAATTTGTTCACTAGGATAATTTCATCTACCATGCCGATTTCTTTCTTTCCCCGCTTCCGTGTCTTGTAATGCTGCAGGTAGGTCTTTTCCCTTCCCCGCTGTGCGACTACGACAGTAAAAAAGCCTTCCTGCTTCGCGCCTTCGCATACCTCCAGTGCAGAATGAGACCCCAACGTTGCAATCGAATGTTTTCCCATATATCCACTTGCTAAAATCATTTTTTAAGTTTAACGATATTCTGCCGTCCCCGCTTGATCCGTTTGATGTGTCCGCCCACTTCCAGCTCGGCCATGAGCAGGCTCATCTTGGTTTCCGAGAAATCCAGTATCTTCCGCAGCTCCTGCTGCATCATCCGTCCCTCCTGCTCTTTCAAAATCTTCAACACCTTCTTCGCATCCTCGTCCAGCTCTTCCGGCCGGATTTCTTCAGGAGCTTCTTCTCCTTTTTCTTCCTTAGGTGCCGTAGTTTTCCTCTGCCTTCTGGCAAGGAGGTATGCCGCTATCGCAACCAATATGATAAGCCCTATGATTAATGGGAATAGATTATCCTCTGCAGGCATCTCCTCGTCTGCCGCTGGCAGATCCCCCACCTCCACATCGTAGATGTCCTGCAATTCCGAAGGCAGCAAGATGATGTCAAAGCGCATTTCCTCCCCCTGCACAACGATGCGGTCCTCGCTGTAGTACTTCAGCGTGCCTGCCTGGTAATGGGATGCAATTAAGCGGTATTCCCCTTCCGGCAGCACCAGCGTATAATTCCCATCCACGATCTGCTGCAGGTTTCGCGGACCTTCCACTTTCAGAACGGTATTGTTGAGCAGTTCAAAATTCTCGGCTTCGTAAATATCGCCATATAAAGTGGTCGCATGGAGAAAAGTAAGATAAAGCATAATAGCCAGCAGCAGCCGCATGTTTTATGAATAGAAAATAACGGTTTTTAAGCGTATGTTCGCCGTTTTGAAAACATTTCGAAACTATCTATTTAAAGGCCGGCTTCGCAGGAGGATGCGGTGATGATGTATGAAAAATGCGTTTGCGTTGTTTGCGTTGTTTTTGATGGGCGCGGTGTTTGCCCAGGCCGCTGTAAATGATCTGGAGCTGATCTCCGAAGGAACCGCTGTTCCGGCCAGTCCGGAAGGGCAGGAATCCGAACCGTTCCTTCCATTGTATCCGCTGGCGGAAGAAACCGTTATTGTAAATGTAGGGGAAGAGACGCCCCAAGAAACACAACCTGAGGAAGCCGTGGAAACAGAAACCTCTGAAGAAGTAGAAACAGAGGAAGAGACCACTGCTCCAACGCAGGGCGGACCCAGTTCTGGCCTCCGGGCAAATGTCATTCAGATGCAGTATGACAAGGCATCCTGCAGACTGGAATTCTATAAGAAAATAATGGCCCACGCAGGCGAGCGCGGGCGGGAGGCAGGATCCATTGTGGATACCGAAGCCGTTATCTCATCCCTGGATGCCAACCAGGAAGCGTTGCAGGAGGCTTCTGCATCCACCAATCGCGAGGCCTTTAACAACGCGGCGCATGCCGTGCGGGAAGATGTCAAAGAAGTAGCCCGGAAATATCTGCAAATAAAAAGGGAGCTAGAGGAACCGGTTCCCACTGTAATAAACGTTCCGCCTCCGCCGGTCCGGGAAAACGCCAAACAGCGGTTGCGCACGGCCTTTATAGAGGAAAAACAAGTCCTGGCTGCCTGCCTCCAGGATAGCAGCCACCAGCTGGCCGAAGCACAGCGCGATTATCTCCTGCAATGGAAAGAAAAGGCCCAGGAAATAACGGAACGTCTGCATGCCAAGGGACTGGATACCGGAGAGCTGGAGGATGTGCTGAGTGAAACGGATGTGATCATTGCCGATGCGCAGATAGCCACCAATACCGCGGACGAGTCCGTGGTCGATAAAGTCGAGGTGGTTAAACATCATCACCACCACCTGTGGGCCAAATTCCAGCTGGCACGGATAAGCATACTGCTTAACGCTATCGAGCCCCGTGCCGAGAAAGCCGGATTTCATGCGGATGTGGAAGCCCTGCGGGAGCTTGTCGCCACCACCCAGGCACGACTGCACGCCGAACCCTATACGGTTGAAGAATTCGGAGCGATCCAGGAAGGGGTGAAGCAGGCTATCCACGATCTGGGGGAGCTGCTCAGAAAGACTAAGGAGGCATAGTGCTTATGCACCCACCATCCCCTTCTATGCTTCTGGCGGCTCTCTTTCTTTTTCTTTTTTTCGGTTGCATAGGAGCGGAAACGCCTTCCGGGCCACCTGCGGAGGATGCCGTCCCGCTGGAGGAATTGGAAGAGGAACTGCCCTCCTTCGAGGACGACCTGCTTCCGCCAGAAGACATAGGCCTGGAAGACGATCCCAGCCTTACCTAGTCCCCTTCCATTAAAAACCTAACCAACGCTATAAAAACCATGCAAAAGCATCTCGTTATTTATACCCTGTTTATCCTGGCAATGTTTATTCTGAACGTTGCTATCTGGGCAACCCCGCTATTGGCTTTTGATGGTGATCCGCTGGCCGGTACGCTCTATCATAATATATTCGTCTATTTCTGCCATCAGAAAATATCCCGCTCGCTCTGCCTGTTCGAAGGGCCGGATGGATTTTTCATTGCCGATTGCATTCCACAGCAAGGCGGCTATGTAAACGACAACCTCCGCCAGGTTTCCATTATACAGGAAGGCGTCCTGGGTTATAAGTTTCCGGTCTGCGCGCGGGATATTTCCATCTATCTGGGCATGCTGCTGGCCGGTTTGGCGTATGCGCGCTTCTATCGCCTGGATAATAAAGAATTCCCGGATCCGCTCTATCTCATTATCGCCCTCATTCCCATAGGGGTAGATGGCGGACTGCAGCTATTATCCGGTTTCGGCTTTGATCTTCCGTTCATCGGCATGTACGAAAGCACCAATCTCAAGCGTATTGTTACGGGTTTCATTGCAGGAGCGGTCATACCATTTTACATCCTGCCCATTTTAAATCGGTTTTTTGGAAAAAGGCAAAAAATAAAAAAAGAAGCTAAGAAATGATAACTATGCAACCCATTAACAAAAAGCACGCAGCAGCGGGTGCCGCTCTAATATTTGCAGGCGTTGCTGAAACCCTGGCAACAGGTGTGCCCTGCCCTCTTTGCATAGGCGCAGTGGGCAGTGGAATTTATACGATTAAACAGAGCGTCGGCCTTTAGCTTCGTATGTGCATCCCTCTTTTTTGAAGTCGAGAAGGTAAATCGGTTTTTTGGAAAAACTGTTTTAATGTTTGTTCCGTAGTGCGCAATTCGCGTTTAACTTCTGCATGTACGCGGCCCTTTTTGATTTTGAATTTTGCATTTTTATGTGCCTGCCTGAACGCCTGCACGTTTTTCTTCAGCGATAAAGGCGGTCCTTCCACCCATCTTTTTGCAGGCAGCATATCCATCTTCACGCGAAAAACGATGGTGGCCGTTTTCGCATCCGAGTCCAGCAGTTCTTCCACTACCTCAAAGTCGTGTTTTTCCAGAAATGTTTGCAGTTGCTGGGCCAGCTTGCGCAGCTGCCCCCACACGATGTCCTCAACGGCCGGCGTATGGGGCAGCGTAACGCTGTACACTCTTCCTCTTTTCTTTTTCATGTGTTCAAGCTTCTGCGAAAAGGAAGGGGGCCCTACAAAAAATCTGTCACTCGGCTTTCCCACAAACCGTCCCGCCAATCGAATAAACTGCTTCAGCTTCTCTTCGCTCACCGCCGCGGCCACGTTCCTGTTTTTATCGACCGGATCTATTACCATCAGCGGAGCCTGGAACTTTTTGGTCGCCCGTAAACATCCCAAAAAAGTTTTGTATTTCAAAACCAGCAATTCGCACAAATATCCGGAAAACCCCTGCACCCTTATTTCCGCACCATATAATTCATTTGCTTTGAGAAATTTCTTTAGCAGTAAAACTTCGGGTATCTGCCTCTGTCGTAGATTGTTTTGGATGAATCTGGTATGCAGCACGCTTCTGTCCACTGCACTCAATAGTTGTGCAGCAGTTGTAATTTTATAAGCAGGCACCACATCAATCCGTTTCCCTTCCCAGAATAGCCGGACATACGGGTGCTCGGCATATTTTATCTCATGGCGTGCCCTTGGAAACGCCTTCTTCACTATGCCTCGTATACGCTGTTCAAACGTCTTTCGGGAGACCGATAAAGGAAAAAGAACGAATATATCCAAATCGGCCTCGCCTTTCAGGAACGTTCCCTTGGCCACGCTGCCGGCCACCGTCACTTTGCCGTGCGTCGTTTTCTGCAGTTTCCGTGCCAATAACGCTGCGATCCGCTGTTCCTGCCGTACTTCCTGCCCGGTAGGTTGGATAACTGCCAGCACCGTTTTCCATTTTTGTGCCATGCATAAAATTTAAAATGAACACTCTTAAATGTTCTCATGCGCTGGTATCTCCTGGGAATCTTACTTCTTGTTTTTTCAGGCTGCATCAGCCAGGAATTGGTCGACCTTTCCCGCGCGGAGCAGGTGGAGACCTTTGACAGCTACGATACCGACGGGGACGGTGTAGCGGATGTTTTTGTATACCGCTTCCGGGTCATTCCCATTCCATCCGCCGGCCTGCAGATGGAACGGACGATGCTGGCGTATCGCGAGGTGGAGGTGGGCTACACCGGCGGAGTGGCATTGGAAGACATCGAGGTGGTGAACCTCTACCAGCAGTTTGACAGTTTTCGGAACGGCATCGAAAACCAAATCGGTGCCTGCTCCTCCAACCTGGGTTTATTGGGTGTCACCTGCGTGGATGCCGTTACCTGCAACAAGATATGCGCCGCCAGCTCTTCCACTTGCAAAAACCGCGTGGATGCATATGATCCGGTTGTGGGGGAAAGCATATTGCGCTACGCCCAGCGTTCACTGGCGCTAAGCGATGCTATGGTGGCCACCGGCAACACCATCATCGTGCTCCTGGACTCGGATTCCACGGACCGGAGTTTTCTGGCCCATGAAGCAGAAGGCATGCTGAACAATATCTATGCGCTGGACTCCAATCCCTTGTTCCGGTACGATGCGCTGGGCCTCTGTCCACCGCTGGAAGCCGAGGGACAGGCATTGCAGGCTGCCCTCCGCGGGCTGGGCAATGTGCAGCTGCAAACCCGTTCCTATCATTATACCATGTTCATCCATCTGGTTCCGTTGGAAGACGATCAAACATTTAGCCAGAGCCAGCTGGAGCTGATGGACCGTCTGCCGGGGAGCATAGCCGATGCTCCTGCCCTGATTTCTCCGCTGGCCCATTCCGCTTTCCAAAACGGTTCCTTTGCCACGATCTCTTTTCAATCGATCCAGAAACCCACCAATCAGAAAAACCTGGTAATGTACTCCTTTTCCTCCCCGGTTCCGCCCGAAGAGGTGGCTTCGCAGCTGCAGGCACCCACATTCAGGATTCAGATACTCAACCTGGAAGCCCTTGCGATCAGCGCTGACTTCTTCGAGTTCTTCCGCATGCTTACCGGCAATCCCTATGTCGCATTTGGATGGGCCGTGGCCATTCCGTTTATAGTTGTCCTATTCCTTTACTCTCTGATCACACTACTGTACTATATTCTGCGCGCCCTCCTGGCCAAACAAAAAGCGGGAAACGGTATCCAGAAGGCCTTCACCAATATTTCCGTCCGCTGGAAGACCGATGCCATCGTGGGCATCGCCCTGCTGGCGCTCGGCTTCGGCATTGCCCTTTTCTTCGCGCCGGCCATCTTGGAGGCGGTGAATATCTTCGGGATGAGTGAGCGGGCATTTTCCGATCCGACAATATTCGTCGGTTTCGTAGGCGTATTCTTCGGGACCATCCTCGTTTATCTGGCCCTGGAAAACCGCGTAAAGATCGCCCTGCTGGAAGACGTCTACGGGAAACAGATCCGGGGCGCCCGCGACGTCTATTTTGCCAATGTGAACCAGCTGAAAGAAAAAGTGCAGCAGCTCCGCACTATGGTTAAGCAGATGGGCAAGGAAAATATCGATGTCAGTCCGGAATACGACGTGATCGCCTCGCTCACTGCCGAACGGCTGAAGCCTCTTCAGGAAAAATTCAATGAGGATACCCAGCGCGATGTGCATGTCTATCTGCGGAAGGTCGACGGTGCCCTGGAGCGGCTGCATGAAAAGAAACGGGTGGCTGATGAGCACTGGGAACAGTGGAAGCTCATGATCGCCAAGCTGCTGGAAAACCAGGAGGAGGTCAACGCCTCCCAGCTGCTGACCATTCCTGCAGCGCTGCGCATCTGGGTCCTGGCCAAATTCGTGGAGGACGATGGGGTGACGGGTGTGGTGTTCGAGGGCGACGCCATCAAGCGCAAAAAACTCTCCCCGGAAAACATGGTCCAGTCGCTTTTCACCGGCGGGCTGGTGCGTGCACTGGTTGTGGTTAAGAACAATAAGGTCATCCTCTCCAAAACCAGCGCCGGCAGCTCTTCCGTAAATGCGGCGCTCGGACTGAAACTTCTGGGTTATATCCAGACAACGCTGAAAAACCTGGGATATTCGGAGTATTCCAGCTTTGCCGGTATAGGAGACGTACATGTCCTGCTCATCCGTAAAGAACAGGGCCTTGATGCCATCATGCTCGTGCCCCGCGACAAGTTCAAGGAAGCATTGGCCGCATGGAAAGAACGATCGAAGTATTTTGCCTAGACTAAATCCTTTAAAATCTCCTTGCATTAGTCTACCCATGCCCGCCCTCCAGCAAAAAACCATGGCATCGCAGAAAGTGGCTGCCTACCTTAAACTGGCGCAGGAGAACGAGGGCCTGTGGAACGCGGTTCTTATTTTCCTCGGGACACTCTTCCTTTTGGGCGCTATTCCGTTCTATCCACTCTATGTCGTCCCATTGCTCGCACTGGTGTGTGGGGCAGTCGGCTTCCGCCTGCCGTGGGCCGGCACTCTGCTCAGCATGTTATTAGCCTTCCCGGCCATGGCCTACCAGTCCGCGATCTTCGCCTGGATCTTCATCTTCCTCTTGGCGGTTGTCATCTTCGAGATGATTGAAAACTGGCGGATCATTTCCACCCTGCAAATCCTTATCATGGCGCCTTTCAGCTTCAATGCCCTCCCCTTCTTCGGGTGGATCACCGTCCTCGGCATGTTCGTGGCCAGTCTGCATTTCGGATCGCGCAAAAGCCTGTTCATCTCCCTTCCCGCTGTCTTCCTCATCCTACTTCTTTCCTCCATCTGGCTGGTCGACAACAGCGCCTTCATGCCCATCCACAAACCCCTGTATGAACCCGCCCTGGATGCGTTGAAACTCAGCAAGCCGATATTGGGCTTGATGGACGTACCGCGTGGGATTGGCAATGCCCTGCCTTCGCTTTTTGCACCTGAAGTACTGACCCGGGTGACCGATACGCTGGGCCTGTTTGTCCGCAATATCCTGCGCTTGCTCTTTTCGGATTCCGGTATTATCCAGCTGGCCGCATGGGCAGTAGCGCTCTATGCCGCCTCCTATCTGTCCGGACAATTCAAACACCGCAGCCAGCTGATAGCCAGTTTTTCATTGCTCATTATCCCTATGGTATATTACGTCATTTCCATCGTCTTTCCGGTTTCCTTCCACTTCGGCCTGCTGGGCGCGGTGGCCCTGTCCATCGCGCTGGCCGGTATTTCCGGGCATCTGGGCCTCACCATCACGCGGGAGGTGGAGATCGAACGGGGAGAAAAACAGAAGGCCTATAGCAAGTTCGGCGTGCAGGATCTGGCACTCGGAAAAGGCGAAAAATCGCTGGCGGATGTCGGCGATTACGAGGATGTGAAACAGGAACTGCTCGATGCGATTCTGCTTCCATTGGAGAAAAAGGAATTGTCCTTTACCTACGGCATCAAGCCGCCTTCCGGTATTTTACTGTTCGGCCCTCCCGGTACCGGGAAAACCATGCTCATGCGGGCCCTGGCCAAGGAGCTGCGCTACGGGTTTTACTATATCAAATCCTCGGACATCCTGTCGATGTGGTATGGAGAATCAGAAAAAAACGTAAGCGAAATTTTTTCCATCGCACAAAAGAGCTCCCCGAGTATCCTGTTCTTTGATGAGATTGATTCCATCGGAAAGAAACGGACAATGTACGGATCGGACGATGTCGCGCCGCGGGTACTTAGCGTTTTACTGCAGGAGATGGATGGCATGAAAACCGGCAAACCCATTCTCGTCGTCGGCGCCACCAACGTTCCCCACCAGCTCGATCCGGCACTGCTCCGTCCCGGGCGGTTCGACAAGATCATCTACATGCACCTGCCTCCGCCGGAAGCCCGTGCGGAGATCTTCCGCGTGCATCTAAGGAAAGTGCCGCTGGCCGATGATATTGATTTTGAAAAACTGACCCGCAAAACCAACCGTTTCTCCGGTGCGGATATCAAGAATGCCGTGCAGGAGGCAGTTAATCTCGCGGCCAAAGAGGCTTCGCGGAGCGGCAAAGTGATTCCCGTCTCCATAAGTCATCTGCTGAAAGTATTAAGCACCATCAAACCCAGCACCAGCATTGCCGCCTTGGACGACTACGAGCGGTTCAAGCTGGACTTTGAACGTCGGGTGGGCGGAAAGGAGGAGGAGAAGCCCCGCGAGGACATTGTCAAATGGGAGGACGTGGCGGGACTGGCGGATGTGAAGGACGCACTGCTGGAAGCTATTCAATTGCCGCTGTTGCATGAAGAGGAGATGCAGCGGCTGAACGTCAAACCCAGCAAAGGCATCCTCCTATACGGTCCACCAGGTACTGGAAAAACATTAATTGCCAAGGCTGCCAGCAACGAGTTGAAAGCCAGCTTTCAGGTACTGAGCGGTGCCGAGTTATTGCGCGAAGGCTACGGCCGGGCGGTAGGCGTCATCAAGGAAATATTCAACCGCGCCCGGGAAAATACCCCGGCCATCATATTCGTGGATGAGATCGAAACGATCGCACCGGCGCGGGGCTCGTCCGGCATCGGCAACGAAATCCTGGGCCAGTTCTTAACCGAACTGGACGGAATCAGGGAGCTGAAAGGGGTAGTACTCATCGGCGCCACCAACCGGCCGGGCATCATGGATCCGGCCATCCTCCGTCCCGGACGTTTTGATAAACTATTTTACATTCCCCCGCCCGATAAAGCCACGCGTGTGGAGGTATTCCGCATCCATCTGGGCCAGTTTGCCACTGATGCCAATCTGGATAAGCTGGCCGGTGCCACCGAAGGATACAGCGGAGCGGATATTGCCGCCATCTGCCAGGACATCAAGATGCAGGTTCTCCGGAAGAAAATCGCCGGAAAGGAATTCCGTCCCGCTACGGATGATGTTTTGGAATCCGTCCAAAGCCGCCGGCCTTCCATCACGCCGGATCTGCTCAAGGAATTCGACCATTTCATGGAGATGTACGGAAGCCGGGAACGCAAAAAACGCAAAGGGGACGACAGCCACTACCGTTAGCAGCAGTTCCTTGCAATCATGGGCAATGCCAGCGTCCGTATGAAAATGCGCGGCACATGGATCCTGACAAATGGCCGGAATGCATCGATTGTTATCTCATGGCCGTGGTCTGCCAGATACTCTTCTTCTTTGCATTCCACCCGCACCAGCCATCCGTTTTCCTCCCAGTAGCTGCGCGTCACCAGCCGGGTGAATGCCTGCGATTCCCTTTTTAGCACGTCATAAATAAGTTTTGGAATCTCCTTCTCCTTTTCCTCGTATTGATCCCAATCCGGCATTGCTTTAAGCGCTGCTAGAAAATCAATCGAGCTGGTATCTGTAGGAAAATATCGCAACTCCACAGCATCTAATACATTCGCAATTGCATTGGTGGTCTGCACTTTCTTTTTTTCCAGCCCTGGGAGCAAAGGCATAGTATCACCGGCCGCATACTGCTAACCTTTACCCCCTATTTAAATCTTTGTCCCGAAACTTTTTGGAAACAAAAGCATAGGCAACGCGTTCATGGTGCCCAATGAACTTTGACCTCCATTAAAATTCCCCCAGCGTCTTCTGGCCTTTTTTGCTTTGCAGCTTTTCAATTCTTACTCCGACACGGCGGAATTCCACCGGCATCTCCTGCAGAAGCCCGGCATACAGCTCCCGGCAATACCATCGGATGTCCTCCGCCTTTTCCGAAGGATGGGGCAGTTTCCTGGATTTCGTATGCATCTTCAAATCCTCATCTATTGCGTTGATTCCGACGGATCCGAAAAGCAGGTCCTCCTCCATGATTTCCGCGACAATATCTTCTACCAGCTCTTCCAATGCCTCCATTATTTCTTCGATACTGCGCGTATTTTTCTTGAGGGTTTTAATCCGGCTGATCTGTTTCTGCTCCTGAAAAATACCCACCGGACTTTCGTCCTCGCCTCTTGCCGCCATCATGAGCCATGCGCCTGTTTTTTTGCCAAAGGTTTCCACCAAAAATCCCCTATCAGCTTTTCGCAGATCAGCAACTGTTTTTATGTTCTTTTCAGCCAGAAATTCAGTTGTTTTTTTACCTATTCCCGGGATATCATCAGCATCCAGCGGATCTAGAAAATTTTGCACTTCCTCTGGTTTTACGATAGTCAATCCATCCGGTTTTTGAAAATCACTTGCAATCTTTGCTACAAGCTTATTGGGTGCGATGCCGATTGAACACGTTAATTTGAATTTTTCATAAATTGCTTTCTTTATTTCTTTTACTAATTTTTCTGCTTTTTTATAATCGCCATCGCATTTCTCACTCACATCCAAAAATGCCTCATCAATGCTGGCCGGCTCCAGTTTATCTGTAAATTTTTCAAGCAGTTGCATAATTGCAAATGATTTTTCCGCATAAAGCTGATGATTTGCTGGCAGAAACAGGGCATCCGTTCCTTTCAGCTTGGCCTTTGCCTGGAAAATCGGTATGCCGGCGCCTACCCCGTATTTCCGTGCCAAGTAATTCGCCGTGGCCACCGCTCCGCTCTCTGCCGTCCTTCCGGAAAACATACAGACGACGACCGGCCTGTCCTTTACCTTCCGCTCTACCTCCTCCACCTGCGCATAGAAATAGTCGAAATCAATGTGCATGATAATTCGTTGCATGGAAATAATTAATTAGGAAAATGTTTATAATCGTCGTATTTTGAACGATTGTTCAATTTTTTGAGCACATGTTCAATTTATAGAATTAGTTTTAAAAGACAAAGAAAGATAAAGCTAGCTGTTAAGCGACACCACATATGAGGCCACGAGCTTGTTTGGCCTTGAATACTTCTAATGGTGTCAGATATTTAAGGCTGCTGTGCGGTGTCCGGTTATATTCCTTTTCAAACTCTCTTAACAATCCATTGGCATGCTCAATGCTCCGTATCTCATGTTTTCTCAAGAATATTTTGATCTTCTTTACTATTGCTTCGGCTTTTCCATTGCATTTAGGGTTGTAAGGCCTGGTATGCAAAGACCGCATACCCAACTTTTTGCATTCTTCCAAAAATTTATTTCTGTAAACCTTAGCACAGTCAGACAAAACTGCCTTGAATGATGCCTTTGACCTTGCCCTGTGCAATGCATCGAAAGTATTGGCATAATCTGCATTGGGATACGCATAAGTGCCATACAATCTTCTGGATGCGT
>DATDYG010000117.1:0-5937 GCA_035289085.1 Candidatus Bilamarchaeaceae archaeon
CTTCATCTGGCCGGCGCCAATGCCGATAGCGCGGTTTTCTTTG
This sequence comes from Candidatus Bilamarchaeaceae archaeon, assembly GCA_035289085.1. Taxonomy (GTDB): domain Archaea; phylum Micrarchaeota; class Micrarchaeia; order Anstonellales; family Bilamarchaeaceae; genus DATDYG01. The sequence continues at coordinate 44 of DATDYG010000117.1, forward strand.
GCAAACACAATGGCATTGGATTTTACGTATTTCACGATCTTCCAGGCATAGAGCATGGCGGCCCTTTCCTTGTCCGTGGGTTTTCGTTGGGTGACCACCTTCAGGCCGTCTGCCAGCAATTGGGTGTTTGCGTCCTGCACGAGCAGTCCGCCCACCACGCTGCGGTATTCGCGGTAGGCTTTTCGTTTTTTCCCTATCCCGGGAAGTTCCAATAAACGTAAATTCTTCCTCCCCTCAAAAACCTTCATCGCCTCCGGTGTAAACCGCGGGGCGATTACCACTTCTACGAATGTATGCAGAATCTCCCGTGCCACCCCCCCATCCACCTCACGATTAACCGCTACAATGCCACCAAAGGCGGCTTCGGGATCGACAGAACGCGCCTGTTTATATGCCTCCAAAATTTTTGCATCCGATGCCACCCCGCTCGGGTTGTTGTGCTTGATCACGGCGGCCGTCGGCTCTTCGAATTCCTTGATCAGCTCTATGGCCGCATTCCCGTCCAGGATATTGTTATAGGAAAGTTTCTTGCCTTCCTTCAACAACCGTGCGGTAACAACGGATTCCGAAACAAATCCCGGATCCCTATACAAGGCGCCCTGCTGGTGGCGGTTCTCCCCGTACCGGAGGTTCCGTATCTTCTCCCAGGATTGATTAAGGTGCTTCGGAAAGTCATCCTTTCCAAAACGCCTGCGGAAATAATTTTCAATGACCACATCGTAATGCGCGACATGTTCCCAGGCCTCGAGGGCAAGCCTTTGCCGGGTTTTTTCCGATATGGCTTTCCCTTCCAGCAGCTCCCGCTTAATCGTATCGTATTGGGCCGGATTGCACACCACCGCTACATTCTCATGGTTCTTTGCGGCCGCCCGTAACAATGCCGGACCGCCAATGTCAATCTGTTCCGTTGCCTCCGTCGGCGTATGCTTTTTTCCAGCGGTCTCTTCAAAGGGATAGAGATTGACCACCACCAGGTCGATGGGCAAGATATCCTGTCTTTTCAATTCCTGCATGTGTTTGGCATTTCTCCTATCTGCAAGAACCGCCGCATGGATCCTGGGATGCAGTGTTTTTATCCGTCCGTCCAGCATCTCCGGGAATTTCGTCACCTGGGAGATGTCGACAACCCGGATGCCGGCTCGTTTCAATGCCTGTGCCGTCCCTCCGGTGGAAACCATTTCGATATGCTGCCGTGCTAATGCTTTCGCTAATTCCACAATGCCTTTCTTATCGTGCACCGATAGCAATGCCCGGCTTATTTTCATACTCAGAACCAGTTAATACTAAGAAATTGAAAGGGCTTATAAACCTAGCCTTTGGGGCAGCTGCCCGCTTTGCGGCGGGGATCCATGCGTCTATCGCTTACCCTGTTTAGCCGGTGTTTTTTTACTTTTCAGGTTGATGGCAATATTCACCAATGCGATGAGCGTTGCGGCGATATTCAGAACCAAAAAAACCAGATCGTCCAGAAACCAGCTGTGGATCGCCAGCAGGAAACTGCCGGTGCCGTATAGGAATGCGAATGGAAGGGGAAGCGGCGTTTTACCTGCACGGACGATTGCTATCGTTTCGTATACCCATCCTGCAAGAATGATAACAAGCCCCAGCAATCCATAATTCGTCATAAATATCACCGGCATTCGTGAATCCGTTCGTCACAAATCTCGCCTGTCGGGCAGTCGTTGTCCGTGCCGCACCTTCCAATCTTCGGTACGCAGCGGTGCTCGGCATCGTTGCACAGCTCCCAATCCTCACAATCCGTATCGCCCGAGCAAGATCCCCTGCTCGGCGTGCATACATGCGTTTCTTCCGTGTCGCAATATTCCCAGGCGGAACATTCATTGTCCCGGGAGCAGAAGCCCTGCCGTGGGATGCATCTTTGCAATGCCACGTTGCACGTTTCCCATCCCGGGCAGTCCAGATCGTTTTCGCAGAATCCCCGTTGGGCTATGCAACTATGCTGCGTTGCGCTATCCTCATCCAGGTCGCAGACCTGCCACGGTTGGCAATCCCCATCCTGGTTGCACCGGCCCGGTGTTACCTCGCATCGTTTGCGCTGGAGATCGCAACTTTCCCATCCTTCGCAGTCAAAGCTGCTCTCGCAGAATCCTTCTTTCGCCACACAGCGGTGGCTTTGCGGGTCGCACACCTGCGTGCGGGTGTCGCATTGGTCGTTCGCATCGCAAAAGCCCGCGGCTGCCCGGCATACGTTCTCGCTGCACACCTGCCATGTCTCGCAATCCACATCCACTTCGCACAATCCCGGTCGGACTGCACAGGTATGGGTCTGCAGGTCGCAGCCGTATAATTCGGTATTATCACATTCCGCATCGCTTACGCAAAAACCGGCCCGCGGCTGGCACAGCTGCGCCGTTGTATTGCAGTATTGCCAGTTTTCGCATTCTCCATCCGCGGTACAAGTGCGCGGGCCGCTATCCAGGCATCCGGATGCAAACAGGAAAACGGCCAATATGCCCAACCAGTAAAATTTCATTGTATGCCACTAGTTGCTATAGCTTTTTAAGTATTGTTGCCAGCCGGCTGAAATCCGCTATCGTCCGGTCGGCCCGTGATTTTCCCTTTCCCTGCCGTTGTATCCGTATAGTCCTCATGCCTGCCTTTTTGGCGGATAATACATCCGCTTTTTCCCGGTCTCCGATCATCACTGCCTGCATGGGGCGGATGCGCAATCTCCCGAGTATTTTTTTAAAGAACTTCGAACTTTTTTCTATTCCCATCTCCTCGGAAACGAACACCTCTTCAAAATACAAATTAATACCCAGCCGTATCAGCTTGTCCCATTGCTTGACCGCACTGCCATTCGTAGCTACATACAACCGGTATCCTTCTTCCCGCAATTTCAAAAGCGTTCTTGGCACTTCAGGGTATGGCAAAATGCTTGTTTTTGCATTGTGATAGGCGGCAACCGCTGCTGCAATAAAGCGTGCCGGATTCTTTACTTTCAATTCCCTGCATAACACATCAAAATGCCGGTCATAATTTGATCCGTGTCTTTTTATTATTCTTATTAACTTTGCATAAAGCTTTTCACTATCCATGAAAGGCAATCCGGTTTCTATCATTGCCCGTATTGCCTGTTTCCTTGCAAGCTCTGCAAACTCACTGCTCGGAAAAAGCGTATCGTCAATATCGAAAAAAACATGCGTAATCATGGTGGGATAGCCTAATTGCATAATTAAAAGTTTTTGGTTTCATTAATCATTATTGTGCCTTGGTAGTGTAGTTGTTTATTGCATTTAGCCATAAGCAGCACAATGGTCCAGCATACAGGTCTGTCAGCAAGCTTTTTAGTAAATGTCAAGAACGACGTATCGTTCTTGAGCATGTTCGTGGACGATTCGTCGTCCACGACAAAGCTTGAGCAAAAACGGGCTTGCTAAAAGGTTTCACAGATCATCTGTGACCCGGGTTCGAATCCCGGCCAAGGCGATTTTTATTTATAAAAATCGACTGTAGTGGACCGCCGTCCACTCAAAAGCGTTTTTCCATTTGTCGTGTGTTTGCATCCTGCGTTTTGCCTCAGGGAAAAACGCCTGACTTGAACCGCAGTTCAAGCTGAAGGCGCCAATTTCTTTTTTTACGACGTAAAACCGCAAACGATAGAGTTAAAAACTTGCGAAGAGTAAGCCATGTGGTGAGTTCATGGGCGAATACGAAAACGTAACATTGGATATGATCTATAATGAGCTAAAGGCTCTCCGAAAGGAAATTACTATCGTGGAAAATGCGGTTATTCCAGTCGTAAAGCTTTCTCCCAAAGAACTGCAAGATCATAAAAAAGACTTAGAAGAAGCGTTGAAAGGAGAACGGTTTGACACAAAGGAACTCAAAAAAGGGTAAGAGGATGTTTCGGGTTCTTATTGGCAAAAAGCCCCAGAAACTTTTTGAGAAGCTAGACACGAAGACCCAAGCACGGATTGTATCTCTTTTTTCCATACTGGAAGCAAACCCGTGGCCAGCCAAGGAGTTCGATCTGGATAAAATCGAAGGATTAAACGATTGTTTCCGAATACGTGTTGGAAAATTTAGAGTTTGCTACCATGTAAATACCGATCTTAAAGAAGTAACCGTTTATAGGATTGAGCAAAAATCCGAAACGACGTATAGATAATTTTCTCGGACTGGATCTCAAAATTTTCCAAATTTTGAAGATATGGAAAATGAATATTTTCCATAATTGTGGAACGCACCGTTCCACATATGCTTGTGGACGATTCGTCGTCCACGACAAAGCTTGAGCAAAAACGGGCTTGCTAAAAGGTTTCACAGTGCATCTGTGACCCGGGTTCGAATCCCGGCCAAGGCGAATTTTTGTTTACAAAAAACGCCTGACTTGAACCGCAGTTCAAGCTGAAGGCGCCAATTTCTTTTTTTACGACGTAAAATTACGTAATCGATAGGTTAAAAAAGAATCAGAAGGAGCAATTTATATGTCTAAAAAATTGATCTTGACCAAACATGCCAGTGAACGGCTTTTGGAAAGGAAGATTCCGCTCAAAGATATTCAAAAGATGCTGAAGAAATGTGTTCGCATAGAAGACCGAGAAAGTGCTGCCACCTTATGCATTTATAAAGAAAGTTCGACCCAATACTATACGCTGGTGTTGGATGAAATGCCGGATCAAACCACGATCATAACAGCATATGAATCGGGCAAATGGCAAATTGAACAATACCAAAAGGTGAAGAAAAAATGACGCCAAAATGCGTGAATTGCAAACATGCTATGAAAAAAGTTTCCAATGTAAACAAAATGTTCCTGAACCGTTACATTATTTCTGATGCTACGGTGTATGTTTGCCAAACCTGTGGCGAGGAATACTTAGAGGCCAAAGAATACGAGCGGATCCGGAAGAAAATTGATGCAATTGAAATTAAGGCCGATATTCCAGCCGTTCACCAAGTAATGGCCAGAACGAAATTTCTAGTCCTCTAATTTTCTCGGCCTCGAAACTGGTATGCAATATGTTGTATGTTTAAAGTAGGCGTCGCAGCGCAGCACTAACCAACGATCAAGGAGGCGCTTATTCTTATTTTTAAATGCTTCTTTACCCAATAAAATCATGTTCGAATTTTTGGCGCTTGCTTTGTTCCTGGGCATAAAGCACAGCTTTGATGCGGATCATTTAATCGCCGTCAGCAACCTGCTCCAGAAAGCGAAATCGCTGCGACACAGCGTCCAGATGGCCATTAGCTGGGCCATCGGGCACATGGCAACAGCGGTGCTGGTTACGATCGTTCTCTTTGTATTCAGGGATTCGATCCTCTCCTTCATCCTGGATAAAATGGAGATGCTGATAGCCATTATGCTGGTAGTGCTAGGATTGGCTAGTTTATATCAGGCAAGAATATTCCATTCCCATCGGCACGTGCATGAAACTAAAAAACACGTCCATTCCCACATACACCTGCAACGCAATGATCATACCCACCGGCACATGTTCGGCATCGGCATCGTCCATGGCCTGGCCAGCAACGATGAGCTGCTGTTGCTGCTTACCGTTTCGCTTGGATTGACCAGTCTGGGCGGCATGCTTGTCGGTGTAGGCGTATTCTCGCTGGGCGTAGTGCTGGGCATGATCGCCTTCAGCCTTTTCCTCACCTATCCCATCCTGAAAATCAGCAGCGAAAAATTAAACCAAATCGTTAATGCATCTATCGGATCCATCAGCATTCTTTACGGTATTTTCCTTTTTGTCGGTTAGGAACGCAGCCGTTCCTCTATCCGCAGCAGCTGGTTATACTTTGCCGTCCGTTCGCCTCTTGCCGGCGCTCCAGTTTTGATATATCCCGCTTCAATTCCTACCGCAAAATCCGCAATAAACGTATCTTCCGTCTCTCCGCTGCGGTGGCTCACCACCACGTTCCACCCG
>DATDYG010000118.1:0-3399 GCA_035289085.1 Candidatus Bilamarchaeaceae archaeon
CGATTCTTTTCACCCTCTTCGAATACCGTGTCTACGCCGTCGGATTCAGCTTGATCCTGCTTGTTGTTTCCCTGTATTATGCCTCGCTGAAAATCGTGGAAAAATGCGAGCACTGCAGGGTTCCGCATCTGCTGAAGAAAACAAGAAAAAGGAAATAGCTAAAAATAACCTTGCTCCTTGCAATACGCCATCGTTGCATCGTGCAATGCTTTCAGGATTTTTCATCCCTTAATTTTACTGCCCAATAGGTAGGATCAATAGCCGCACCCATTCGGCGTTTCATCTTGTTGAGGTCTGGATGTTCCGAGCCGTCCATATGCACAGTCGTTATTCCCTGTTTCAAAAACTCGGTGAACAGTTGGCTATAGGCATACATGGGCAATGCGCTTAATCCTTGTGCTTCAAATGGGAAATCCCTCATTGAAATTGCGAGGGAGGTAGGAGTAACGGAAAATACAGTGCGTAGCAAGATTAAACGACTGGAGAGGGAAAAATCATCCAAACATATGCCGCCGTCATCCAACCGGTGCAACTCGGTTATATCCATTTTGAGATTTTGGCCACTACCCAGAATATCACACCTGAAAAGGACAAGGAGCTGGAAAGCTATTGTTTGCTAAATCCATATATCACTTACTACCTCCGGCTCGTGGGTAAATACGATATAGACATTGCCTTTGATGCGAAAAACCAGCAGCATTTCCAAAAAACCATCGTAGAGTTCCGTTCCCGCTTTGCCGACATCATCAAGGAATTCGAATTTGTCCATATCCTGAAACAGGAGAAATTCCATTATCTGGCCGGGTTTAACGAAAGTTAACAGGGTATTTTAAAAATAGCCTTGGAAAATCTACCATGGCGATTGCAGAACTGACCTTCCTTGTCATTGCACTGGCCGTCCTGGCCCGCTCCACCAATCTCGTAGTAGACGGAGCGGTGAAGCTGGCTGACTTTTTCCGCATCGGCCATCTGGCCATCGGATTCGTACTGGTATCCACCGCCACCTCCCTGCCCGAGCTGATGGTGTCCGTCATATCCTCTGGTCAGGGCGAAGGGGGCATCGCCGTGGGCAACGTGTTCGGATCCAATATTGCCAACGTACTGTTCGTGCTCGGCTTGTCTGCGTTCCTGTTCAATATACGGATGCAGTACAAGGATTGGAGGGAAATCACCTTCCTAGTGCTTATCGTAACGATCATTACCGTGGGAATGGTGCTGCTCAGCGGCCTGGGTCGCCTCGAAGGCATCTTCCTCCTTCTCTTGTACGGCGTGTACATCTTCCATCTCCTCCGGAAAAAGACCCACGGGGAATTTAGCAACCATGTCACCCGTTCCCGGGCAGGCAGGGCCTTCCTGGTTTTTTCGTTGGGTATTCTGCTGATTTTAATCAGCGCGGCATTCGTCGTCGAACTGGCCGTTTCCCTGGCCGATGAGATGGGCCTGGCGAAAAGCTTCGTGGGCGCGACGGTAATCGCGCTGGGCACCTCCCTGCCGGAACTGGCCGTCGAATTGCAGGCTGTTCGGCAGAAGAAATACGGTTTGGCCCTGGGCGATGCGGTCGGAAGCATGGCGACGAACCTGACGCTAGTGCTGGGTGCCGGTGCGCTGATTCATACGATCGTGCTGAACCTTTCCATCTTCCTGGTGTTCATGGCCTTTTCCATATTCTCCAATATGCTGCTGTTCTACTTTATCGTCACTTCCAACCAGCTGGGCCGGAGGGAAGGTATCCTTTTCCTGGCTACCTACGTATTCTATCTCGTCATAATATTCCATGTGCAGCTGGGAGAAATAGCCTAAACATCCACCCAAACGTCGCTGCCCTCGATTCGGACCTTGTACGTAGGCATCGGGCCGGTGGCCGGCGGATTGAGATCCTGCCCATTACGAACGTCGAACCGTGCGCCATGCAACGGGCATTCGATGGCGTAGTCATCCAACGTCCCTTCGGCCAATGGTCCGCCCGCATGGTTGCACCTGGCCCCTATGCAATAAAATTCCCCGTCTACGTTGAAAACCGCAATCTCCTTGCCTTGAACCTCAAACTCCTTCGCTTCGCCGGGTTTAATGTCGTTGACAGAGCATATTCTTACAAAAGGCATGATTATTTTCCAAAAGCATATTTTAAATGGGTTTCCGTAACAATCCCTATCAACGGGCTCGTAGCTCAGTGAAACCTTTTCCTAAAAAGTTTCGAGCAGCTTGGTAGAGCGTCGGACTTTTAATCCGTAGGCCGAGGGTTCGAATCCCTCCGAGCCCGATTTTATTCATAAAATAGGGCGTTTTGAACGAAGTTCAATCGAGCCCGATTTCTTTTTATTATTTTTTAAAATCCTTAAAAGATTTACTGGTTTTTTCGGTCCAGAAGTTGGGCAGCTTGTTTTGGGCATATCCCCTGAATGCATCGGAATACACGTAGGTTAACCGGTGGCCGGCTTTGAAAAATTCGTCGAAGTTTTCTTCCGCTTCCGTGTACACCTCCTTGATTTTCTTCCGTTCGAAATCCTTCTGCAGCAGCGAGGATTTTCGCAATAACAGGTAGTCCGCCTGCCGGATGGCATTCACCTCCAGGTTCGCCGAATTCTGGGATATGAACAGGACGGATAGATCCTTGTGTCGGGCGATCAGCAGCAGCTCGCTTAGTATCTTATTGGCGCTGCTCATCGAGCCCCGGGAAGAGAATAGTACTCCACCTTCATCTATCAATACAAATGAACCGTTCCGGATATCCTGGATCTTTTCCACCGTTCGTATCCATGAAGGAAGACTTTCTTCCTGGAAGCCCATGGCGCATACCGGCTTTTTTGTCTGTGCAGCCAGGTTCTCCAGGATCCGCATGCCCAGCGCACTCTTTCCGCTTCCCCGGGATCCCAGTATTATTCCGATCGTGCTTTTGGAACGAAACAGCCATTCCTCAAAGGAGGCGACCGACCCGTCCACGGTTTTCCGTACCTCCCATTCGCTGTATACCGCTTCGGTTTTTGGCTTTTTCATCTCCATCTGCTTTTTCCTTGCCTGGGTTCTTAGAAAACCCCCAAGAAACCGGAGCAGTGAAACGATGGCGTTGGCCACGGTGCGAAGAAGCGCAAACACCATCCCAAACAAAAAGGACACCACCTTTACCCATAGGGAAAACAGTTTGGAAAGAAAACGCCTTTTGGCCATATCTAAGGGTCTTTAGCTACATTTTTATAACCTTTCGCCCGATAGGGATATAGGGAGCTTATGGGAATCAAATGGATTGCACTGGCAATGCTGTTCAGCTTGCTTTTTTATGGATGTTTTGGCGTATACACCAGCGGAGAAGAAACTGAACCGAATATTACGGATACAAGTTCGCCTGTTACGGAAACCGAGGAACCGGCTGTCGTCGTGCAGGAACCGGCAACCGAGCCGACT
>DATDYG010000119.1:0-3487 GCA_035289085.1 Candidatus Bilamarchaeaceae archaeon
CCCCCACCCCCGCTTCATGTATATTACAGAATTCGTGATTCGCATATTTTCGCACTTCGTTGAAATCAATCCCATTTTTCTCGCATAATTTGAACAACTCGTTGGCCAGAGCGATATTCACATCACGATAAATCCCTTCGGCTACCTTAGTCATCTCTGCTACTTTTGCATTGCTCACCAACTTCACCTGCGGAACGAATTTCCGGTATATTTCGTATGCCTCTTCCCCGGATACCCCATCTACTCCACCGATAATCTTGGGGAACTCTTTGAAACGTGATACGGCAAACCCGCTCATCAACCGTTCCGGAGAGTACGCCAGAAAAATATCTTTCCCTGCCTTCCACCCCCCGCCCTCTACCAACGGTTTAACGTGGTTCTCCAGTGCGCCCGGTGGCAGCGTGGTTTCCACAATGACAATATCCCCTTTTTTCAGTCCGTCCAGCATCCCGCTTATTGCTGCATCCAGATACCGGAAATCCGGCCGATTCTTCCCATCCAGCAACAATGGCACCAAAATAATATGCACATTGCATTCTTTGGCGGCCTGGCCCGCATTGGCTGTTGCTTTAATCTTTTTTCCTCCATATCGTTGGATCAATGCATCTAAGCTGGGCTCTTCGGAAAACGGATTTTTCCCAGCGTTGATCTGCGCAACATGCTGTTGGTTCACATCCATCCCAACAACATCAAAACCTGCGTCGGCAATGATGGCAGCCAGTGGCAATCCTGCCTTGCCCAGGCCAATCACCTCTACCTTCAACCTTCTACCTTCTAGCATTTACTCTGCCCTCTTCCTGATCTCATCTGCCACTTCCAATGCCCGCACCGCATCCTGTACGGATATGGGAAATGGTTTGCTGTTTTTGGCGCAATCTAGAAACGTTTTCAGCTCTAACCGGAGCGGCTCGATCTTGCTTATCATCACTTTGTCAATCGCGCTCTCCTGCGAATAGCGCATGTTTTCCACCTTGGCGGCGAGTGTTTTCTTATACACATACACCTCCTGCGTCATCAGGTCGCCCATCAGTGTTTTCTCTTCCTGTTCTACCATCACTTTGCGGATTTTCGTCGAGGCCAGCCGACTGCCCGACAGCTTGACCACGCACCCCTCAAAATCCACTAGGACAGCTACCAGCTCCAAAAGTTTCTTGCGTATGCCTCCCGCTCCCAAAATACGGTATTTCTTCCCCCTAAACCAATAGTTCCAGATATTATCAATATCATGAATCATTAAATCGCTGATCACATCGGTATCCTCAATCCGTCCGAAATGCGGATTATGGCGTTCCATCTCCATGTAAAATGGTTTATCCAAAATCCGTTTCACCTCGTGCACCGCCGGATTAAACCGTTCGATATGACCCACACCTACAATGGCGCTGCTTTTTTTGACCAGCGCTTCAATCCGTCTGGCTTCCTCTGGGGTTACTGCCAGCGGTTTTTCTATAAGGCAATGCGTTCCGTTTTCCAGCATTCTCTTCGCAATCTCATAATGCGTTTCCGTTGGTGTGCACACGCTCACCGCTTCTGCTTGTCTCAATAACTCTCCCATGTCCGTTGCATGGGCGTTAAACTGTTTCGCGGCTTCCTGGGCGGCGTTTTTGTCCGTATCGTAAAGGTATATCTCGTCTACTCCCCGCAACTCGCTGTACACCCGCAGATGGTTTTTTCCCATATAACCGGTTCCTATTACACCTACTTTCATCTTGAAATCTCCTCGATTGTTTTTGGAATCTGTTCGAGCTGCTCTGTGCTAAGCCCCGGATGAACGGGCAGGCTTAAAACCTTGTTGGCAAGCCGTTCGCTTACCGTACAATTTGTTTTATACCCTAAATTCTTATATAGCGGTTGTTGATGAACCGCAAGCGGATAGTGTAACGCGCTGCCTATTCCTCTTTTAGCCAATTCATCTTTTAATTGTTCGCGCGTTTTTCCAAATTCTCTTTCCACTTTAATCACATATTGATGATAGACATGCTCCGTATTTGCAGCAACATATGGAGTAACAATGCCTTTCACACCGCCCAGATGCTCATTTAAATATTCTGCATTCTTTCTTCTTTTTTCATCCCATTTTTCCAATTTAGCAAGCTGCGCAATGCCTATTGCTGCGGCAATATTCGTCATCCTGTAATTATATCCCAATTCCGTATGCAGATATTTTTCACTCTGTCCATGATCGCGCAGCAGCTTGAGCTTTTTGGCAACTTGCTCATCGTTCGTAGTAACCATCCCCCCTTCGCCTGTCGTAATGTTCTTTGTTGCATAAAAGCTAAACGTTCCCAATCCAAAACCCCCTACTCTCCTGCCATCATATTTTGCCCCATGCGCCTGCGCGCAATCTTCTACTACATACATTTTATGATCATCTGCAATTTGCATGAGTGCTCTCATATCCGCAGGCTGCCCAAATAAGTGCACCGGTATTATCGTGCGGGTTTTTTTTGTTATTTTTTCTTTTACACTTTCAGGATCAAGATTAAACGTTTTTTCATTAACATCTGCAAAAATCGGTTTTGCTCCCTGAAATAATACGGCATTTGCGGTAGCAATGAATGTAAAAGCAGGAACAATAACCTCATCGCCTTGCTTAATGCGAATTGCTTTCAATGCGAGGTCCAGTGCAACCGTTCCGTTGCATAAAGCAACTGCATACTTAACGCCAATATAATTTGCAAATTGCTGTTCAAAATCATTCACCCATTTTCCTTGTGCAAGTTGGCCAGAGCTAAGAACGGATTTTACATTCTCCAACTCTTCGCTTTCAATAATAGGTTTTGCAATAGGGATCATTTCTTATCCTCATGTTGGCATATTTCGTTATCCGGTTTTTTCTCCACTTTCTTTCCACACATACAAACCCACCCTTGGGGCTTAGCTGGGTTTCCATAAATCAGTTGGAAATCATCAACGTTTTTCGTAACCACCGAGCCCATGCCTATCATGGCGTATCTTCCGATGGTAATCCCTGCAACAATAGTTGCATTCGCACCTATGCTTGCGCCTTTCTTTACCAATGTTTTGGCAATCCGATCCTCATTCCATATCCAAGCGCGAGGATACAAATCATTCGTAAATGTCACAGAAGGCCCGACAAAAACGTCATCTTCTATTGTTACTCCATGGTAAACAGAAACAAAATTCTGTATCTTCACTGCATTGCCGATAGATACATCGATATCAATGTAAACACCTTTTCCTATATTGCAGTTTTTCCCTAGCTTAGCCCCTTTTCGTACATGTACGAAGTGCCAGACCTTGCTTCCGCTGCCGACCGATGCACCATCTTCGATTATGGCAGTAAGATGAGCGTAATAATCCATGGTAATTCCCCTAATCTAATAAGCCCCGATAGGTTTTTAGCGTTCTCTCTGCAACCGTTTTCCAGGAATATCCTGTTTTAACAGTTGCCCGTGCTGCCGCAACGGTTTTTTCATACGCCTTCTCGTTTTCTAGGAATCCGCGCAATTTTGAAACGAGCTCC
>DATDYG010000120.1:0-7914 GCA_035289085.1 Candidatus Bilamarchaeaceae archaeon
CTGTGCGGGCGATATCTGCCCGGGTCCCTGGTCCCCGCATAACCGCGCGCAGTCGGTATATAATGGTGGTTCTACGGTGTATTCCTCTCCTACAAAGATGCAGCCGCTGCACTGGTCAAGCATGCTCTCCGCGGGTTGCACATATACGCAGGAAAGCTCCCCTTCCAGACTGGCTGCACAGGCTTCCGCGGCCTCGCATTCATCCGGCAATTCCCCCCGATCCACCAATAATGAAATCGGCATCAATACGGGATCGTCCACCCCTTCCTTCTGCGCTACCCTGCAGTAATCCCGCGCCTCCAGGCATTCTTCGCTGCACGAAGGATTCAGCGGCAGCGTCGTTCTGCAGCCCGACGGGCAGCGTGCTTCTATTGCAGGATCCGGGGTTTCCACCTCCCGTATAACACGGCAAACCTCCGGTATGCTGTAGCAGGCTTTCTTGATATCTATCACAGGGTCATGTGACTCATTCAGGAACGTACATTCCTCCCCCAGCGGCAGCGGCAGCGTCCGGCATATCGTCGGGCAGGGACCGAACGATGTTTGCGCAGCAAAATTACAGGAATATGCCGTTTTTCCGTTAACGGTCAGCGATTCCTGTTCCCCTTCCCGCAATGCGCGTACATCGCGTGCCAGTTCATCATCTATCTCATTCACTTCCAATCCCCATTCGTTATACAGTTTTGCCTCATCATAAATTGGCTCATCCGGCAGCAGGTAAAACTCCGGCGGATTGATCTGGCACGCGGCCGGGCAGCTCAACTGCCCTGGAGGCAGTATTACTTCATCGCCAAATAAGGTGATATTCAAACTAAGCCAGTTCACGACATACATCGCAGGAAACACAAACATCACGCCCAGGCCGACCGCCATCAGCAGCCCGCCCAGCCTGCGGGTCACAAAAAAACTCCGCGCCACCGCGCCGATGAGGAGCAGCACCGGCGCCATCTTGAAGGCGATCTGGCTGACAAAAAACCGCTGGGAGGAAAGGATGCTCAAAATGCCACCGTGCCATTGCATGAGCTGCGTTTCCAGTTCCAGCTCCATCTGATACCGGGCCCATGTGAGCGCAGAAAACGAGACATAGCTTTGCAGAAACGGCGGCCAGAATGCCTGCGAGCTGCCCAGCCCTATCCGGTAGGAAGCCAGTCTTGCGGCAATCAGTGCCTTGTCTGCTACGCTCACTGTTTCCCCACGTGCCATGTCCATCAAACCATCCAAATATTCCGTCGCCGTCTGTATCGCGCAGTTTTCCAGTACATCGCAACGGAAACCGAGATCCGAACTGTTCACTACCATGGCTACGCTGGTATCCAATAATGTTAACACCGATGCAAAGCTGATGATAATCACCAGCGTCACAACAATCTGCACCAGTTCCACACTGGCCCATGCCTTTAATTCCGGCATGTCAAAACCCTGCCCAAACATATACGCAAGGGCAATCAGCATCCCGGCCAGCAGCGTAATCATGATTGCCAGCGCTCTCCAGTCCCGCGCCAATTCAAATCCAAAATCCTCGCCGGCTTCCTCTACCTGGGTAGCCGTTCCTTCGTCACTGGTTACACACCCGGCCAGCAGCAATACAACTACCAACAGAAATATCATCCGCTTCATGTGAGTACCCTCAATGCCTTATTCACACCCGAAAGGAACGTGATCGTGATCGCAATCGTCAGATTCGGCAGGAAAAACGCCTGCGGCAGCAACCGTGCAACCGACCAGAAGTTGTATAACGAGTCACAATCGCCCATGACGACATCCTCCACCAGTGCTTCGGTGCGGCTTCCCGCTGTGCAGCCGAGCGCTGTGCTTTGGAACACCGCATCATCCATGGCTGCATTGATGGCGTACATCGACGGGATGAAAATATACACTGCAATGGAAAGTGCCAGCAGCAGATTCCCCATATTGCGTATTCCGGGGAATATCCGGAAAAACAATGCAACCGGAATGAGATACCGCACAAAATCAATGCCGAAATTCAGGAATATCCTTTGCAGGGAGATGCTGACCAACGCGGGCAGCACAAACGTCAGCCCGACCATGTCCAGCTGCATGGCATACGTTTTATACTCTCCTTTCGTCGGCGTCATGATGCCGCCGGTCACCGGATTGTAAAACCCGAATATCGTAGCCGATTCCATCTCGTTACGAATACTGTCGCGCGTCGTAGCTGCCAGCACCGCGCGTGCATGCTCCTCCAATGTTGCGATATAGCATCTTGCCACGTTGACGGCGCTCTGCGTGCCATCGTAGCAGTCGCTTGTGCCACCGACGAGCGTGGAAAGCGCAAAATCCAGGAAGCCGCTCACCGCTATGCAGGAGAAAAATAAAATTCCTCCTATACTGGTGATCAATATCAATGAAATGCCCAGGTGAAACATCTCGTCCTTGGAAAAGATCAGCAGTTGCGCATTGTTCGTCGACGTCCCGATCATGTAGGCGAACGTGATGATCAGGACGATCAGGCCGATGGACAGGCCGGTATAATAGGAGATTTCCTGCGTTACTATGTCGGTAACCAGGTTCTCTGCGCATGCGGCAGAAAAGCCCAGCGAAACCAGCAATAACAATGCTCCAAACGTCCTCATCGTACCAACCTGCTGATCGCCGGCATCATGTACTCACCGCCCAGCGCGGCGGAAACGCTCTTGATACCCGCGTATGTCACGATAACGATCACCAATGCGTCCATATACGCCAAAACAACGAAATTATTCACTTCCAGCAAAAACCCATATACAATATCGGTCAGATCTGCTCCGCTGAGCCCCAATGCCTCGTTGCTCCGGATGAATCCGAGCAGCCCTTCCGCTGCAAAAAACATCGCATAGCCCGTCCGGAAGATGATCTGCAGTATATTGTAAACGATCGGCATGATGCCGGATTGGTTGCCTACGGGCGAGCCTGCACAGGCAACATATGCCGGCGGAAACCACGCGACGGGCAGGCAGGCAATCGCAGAAAACAGCACTTCGTTCAGATTGAGCAGCAGCCGTATCGCCTGGATGCTGCATACCGCCTCCACGGGTGCGACGACGTCGCTGATATCCAGCGAATTAAACGCGTTTTCATCCACATCCGGATCCGGCATGCCGCTGCCCAGCAGGTCGTGCAGCTGGGACACGAGCACGATGGAAAAAGGGAATATCACCGCACCGCCAATGGCAAGCGCAATGAGCATGTTGCCCATGCGGCGCGTAAACGGGACGAACCGGAAGATGAATGCAACCGGCAATAATACCGCGCTTGCCGTGGTAATGAAATCCAGCAATATCCCCAGCGCCGCATACTCGAACCACGCGGTCGTTAATCCTTGCGTCGCCATCTGCAGCGGGCCGAAAAACACCGATGCGCCGGAATACTGGCCACCGGTAAACGTGGCGTACATCACCCAGAACTCCGCCGTGGAGGAGTACACCCAAAAACCGGCCCGCATCGTCAAATAGTGGAAAAGCCGCATGGAATCGCGGTACGCCTCCTCGATGGTGCCCTGCGTATCCGCTATAAAATTCCGGGCGACATCCTGGTGGTCCGCCTCGCCGGTAAGGATTCCTACCAAATTGCCCGTACCGAAGAAAATGATGTTTACCGCCACCAGCAATATGGCAGCTACCACCAACTCCCGCAATTCGTTCTTGGTCCAGGCTTCCAGTTGTGGTGAATTGAAACTCCTGCTGAACATCAGCGTCAACGCCAGCATCGCGGTAACGACAACAATAACAGTGCCCAGCACAATCCCCATCGCATCCGGATCAAGCAATGCAGCAGACAGTGCTGGCGAAACAAGAAGCAGTGTTAACAAAAGAAGCGCAGGGCGCATGCGCTTTCTTCGGATCTAGGATTTTAATGCTTTTTGTTTAAGCCAAAATCCGCCTGGCCATCCTTTCTGCATCAAATCGTTCCAGATCTTCATATCGTTGCCCGATTCCCACATATAACAAAGGCAATCCGGTTGCCTTGGAAACCGACAGCATCGTCCCGCCTTTCGGATCGCAATCCAGCTTGGTGAGTATTACGCCATCTATCCCGATGGCTGCGTGGAAGGCATTCACCTGCTCCAGCAATGCCTGGCCTGCCAATGCCTCACCGATATAAATCTTCAAGTCCGGCTGTATCACGCGCTGCATCTTTTTCAGCTCGTTGAGCAGGTTCACATTCGTATCCTGCCGTCCGGCGGTGTCAATGAGCACCGCGTCCAGTCCATGCTTCCTGGCATAGGCCACGGCATCGAATGCTACGGCCGTCGGATCGCTGCCATAGCGGTGCTTGACCAATGGCACATCCAGCCGTTCCGCATGGATGCCCAGTTGTTCGATCGCCGCGGCCCGGAACGTATCCGCCGCAGCGAATACGGCTTTATATCCACGTTGCTGCAGCAGATGTGCAATCTTCCCCATCGTTGTTGTTTTGCCAGCTCCGTTCGGACCCAGGAACATGATCTTCACCGGTTTCTCTGCCTGCTCCATCCGTTCCAGCAGATCAAACTGCTTCTCATTTTTCAATAGTCCCACCATCGTCTTCTCCATCGTGGCCTGGATGTATCTCGAAACTTCTCCACGTTTTACCTTGGCTCCGATCAACTGGCTATGCAGTGATTGTTTCATCTCTTCTGCCACCCCCATCGCCACATCGCTCTCCAGTAATTCCAGCTCAAACTCCTCCAGCAGCGGATCCACCTCGCTTTTCTTAATCTCCACCTCGCCGGTCACCAGTCCTTTGATCGAAGAAAGTATGCCCATCTTCACCTCGCGTTTTTTTTCTTCGGGTGGTTGGGGTGAAGGTTTTGCCTCTACGGGTTTGGGAGGAGCCTCCTCTTTCTTCGTTTCTATCGCTGGTTTCTCTACCGGTTTAGGTTTCTCTTTTTTTATTTCCAATTTTTCCTTGGGTTTTTCTGGAGGGGTTACTTTGGGCTTAGAAATTTCAGGTTCCTTTTTCTCTTTAGGCCTTTCAATTTTTTCTTCAACTACCTTTTCCTTTATTTCTTCTTTTGGCCGGGCCTCCTCTACTTTTTTCTCTTCCTTGCCCGCAAGTTTATTGATAAAGCCCGCAACCTTCTTCTTCAATAAATCAAACATAGAAAATCAAAATCAGATGTAATCTTCCCCGATATTTTCATCCACCCTATGGCTCAGCGCCAGCCTGCTTTGTATGGATTGCAGCAGCCCGCTGGATTGCTGCAGCTTATGCACGATCTTTTTGTACTCTTCCCGAAGCTTCTCGCTGGCGCTTTTGGCCGCATCAACCCGCTTGTGCAGCTCCAGCACCGCCTTGTCCCGTTCCATGGATATCAGATAATTCGATCCCACGGGCACGAGCGCCTTGGTGGATTCCACCCTGGCATGGATGAATGCCCCTCCGCCAATGGGCATCAATGCGTTATCCGTCTGCAATTTTTCGCAGGTTTGCGCCGCAGTCTGCAGCTCGATCGATGTCTGGTGGATGCGCTGGACCTCCCGTTCCAGCAGCTTCAGCTGCTCCCGGTATACCGACACCTCATAGGCCAGTTTTACATATTCCTGCTCATCTTTTTTATCCTCGCTCATTTTTTACCGACCTTCTCAATGGCAATGCGGTTCCGCGGCAGGCCATTATGCTGGCCGAATAACGCATACACCAGATCGCGCGCGTGCCGCTCGCTCTTCGCTTCCAGCGTTTTCGTAAAGTTCCGTTTCCCGTTCAGATTGATGGTTCCGGATACCGTAAATTGCATGTCTATCATCGTATACCCAAGTCTATAAAAATGAAATTTATGTTACCATATAAGGTATTCTATGTCTATTTTTAAGCTTTTCTTTTGCAATACATGCCTATGCAGCCCCAACAACATGCCCTGCGCCCGGCAGCCCTTCGCCGTGCTCCATTGAAGCTATGGGCCGGCTTTCTGGCCGCTTCGCTGGCTATCTCTCTCGTTCCTGTATCGGCCCATGCAGAGGCACATAATGCCGCACCGGAAATTCCATCCATTGCAGATCAGGCAGGGTATGGCTATGGTCTTATGCTTCTTCACGAGGCCGAGCTTATCATCGCATCCCTAAGGGTGGCAGCCGGTGGAGGGAAATCCCTGTATTATGGACAACCTATCCGGGCAGAGTTGCTCGAAGATCCTGCCATCCGGAAGATGCTGGAGCTGGAATCGGCGGTTCCTTCTGTATAATTATATCAACCCCAACGCCTCTTCCAATCGTCCCCGTTCAAATGCACTGCTGGCCTCACCGGCCAGATAGCCATTTCGGTTCGCTACCGCTGCCAACCCGACAAAACCAATGCCCATATTCAAACTGCCCTTGGCGCCTTTCACCTTCAGCGCTTCCTCTAGCTGCCTCTCCTCTTCCGTGGTTGTGTTATAATGCGCCAGCCATCCGTTGTTGTTGCACAGCACCACACTGCCGACGGTAGCATACTGCGCGATCCGGCCGCTCTGTAACTCCACGCCTAGTGTTTCTTCGATCTTTTTTCTCTCGAGTGGTGAAACATCCGGGTGGCTCATCCCGCCTTTATCATTTACCAGAATGTTATTGCCATGTGCGTTATGTTTTTCTTTGGACTGGTAAACGTTCAAACCTGTTTTTCTTGCATTCGTTACCTCTTTTTCCGTGGCAATGTTAGGCAGGATGATACCGTTCGAATTCATTGCACAGTACAAACCTACCAGATTGGATTCGCCCATACTCGTTTTCACTACATCTGTTTTCAGGTGCGCCTCTATCTTTTCTATCAGCTTTGGGGCCGTGTCCACAGGAACGAGCGTCGTTTTCTCATTGGTTTTCAGGAATAAACCGAGCCAGGAATTTCCAAAATAAGAAGTGGCGTTCATCGCGCATCTTTCTTTTCCGCTGGTTTCTTGAGATGCGTTGCTTTGCTGGCTGCCGTACTATCTATCTCCGGCGCTGGTTTCTCTTTAGCCACCGGCTTCTTCGGGGTTGCCTTCTCCTTCTTTACCTTTGCCCCCTTCTTCCTTGGCTCTCTCTTCGGCAGCGGTTTTTCATCCGGCAGCTGTGCATGCACCAGCTTGTCCTTTTTTTCTACTTTCACCCGTATTGAACGGGGCGGGTGTTGCATACTGCGCTTCCACATGGCCATGTTGAGCTGCTCGCTCAGGCGGACATCCGTCGGCGCCACTTTGCTGTGCCGGGCCACAAATGCGCGTAGGAGATGCACGGCCCTCCGTGTGCGCTTGGTGCGCACATACTGATATGCCGCACTTAGATTTATCGTATATATGCGTTCTTCTGCCATGGTTATTCCTCTGGTGTGCGCAATTTCTGTGTCCGCCATACCCGTCGCTTGATATTGCTCTGCACCAACCGATCTGTGCGCGGTATGACAAACACCGGTAAGCGGCGGTTCTGCCGCTGGGCCTTGGCCAGGCGCATTTTTTTAGCACGGCTTTTTTTACCCATCTCTTCACTTCCGTTGAAATCGGATCGTTGTTTCCGTCTCGTTCATCTGCTTTATCCGCTGCAGCAGTTGCAGCACTTCGTTGTCGGTCAGTTTCCGGTTCGTTTGCTTGTAAAATCCAACGATATTCTGTGCCGCAGCGAGGAACAGCTGCGGATTGGCATGCTGAACGTTGATCATGCGATCATACGCATCGTTTTCCAGGGCGATCCGGAGCACGGCCTTTAATTGTTCCTCGGCTCTTTTTTTCTGTTCTTCTGCCTGTTTTTTATGCGGATCCCCTTCAGCCATGCAATGCCTCCTTGGCACTGGTGTCTAAGAACTTCCTTCCCTTTGCACTTAACTTTCTTCCTTTTTTGGTCTTTTCCAACAACCCCTGTTTTTCTAATGTCTGCAAGGCCTTGCGAATAGTAGATCCTCCTGTCGGGCGCGTATGTTCGGGCCGCACTCCCCGATTTTTCTTTCCTCCATAATGTTTGCGCAGCCTCTGTACGCCAACGGGTTCGCGTA
>DATDYG010000121.1:0-6349 GCA_035289085.1 Candidatus Bilamarchaeaceae archaeon
CGCTGCTCCAGCAGGATTGAACCTGGAAGGGATGGGGTATATGGAACTGGCCGCATTGGGCGTCCCCGTGGAATGCGACGTGAGCGTAACCGATGAGGAAACCGGGGAAGTCGTCACATCCCGGATGTACATCCAAGGAGAGAATCTGCGGGTGGAGCCAGAGATAAGCACGGAAGTGTGCGAAGGTCCGGTAGTGATCATGAACATGGATGAAAATGCGATGTATACCGGATGCTCCGGAGGACAGGGGATGATGCCGGGGTGCCCGTGGATAGAAATAACCATAGAGCCAGGAGCGATGGTTGAAAGATCGGCACCCAGCACTTCGGACGGGGAAGAGGACGCGGATCTCGAAACTATCCCCGCATCGAGTTTTTCCTGTCGGATAGGTACGTTCGGAGCGGAAAAGTTCCGGCCCGACGGGCATGCCTGCAATCTGGAAGAGATGATGGGCGGCAACTGAAGCATTTTCCAACGCCATTCATTTTCCTGGCCAAGCCATGCGAAAGTTATTAAAAGATAAGGAGGATAACGTTTGGGGGTTTGGGAATGTCGTTTACCAAAGAGGAGGAGATGGACGCAGACGGCGATGATTCAATACTACGCATCGTGAAATTGCCGGTAATGTACCATCGGCTTTCGCCCATTAAAAGAACCACCCTTTCCAGCGGCATAGACGAGCTGGACCGGGCGCTGGATGGCGGGTATTCGAATCCCAGCAACGTAATGCTTTTAGGACCGGGTGGTATCAGAAAGGATATGCTGGCTTACCGTTTTGCGCAGTGCAGTCTAAAATCGGAGGATGAATTCACCATTTTTATAACCGCGGATGTTGCCCCCGCCAGCATAAAAGAAAAAGCAGCGGCCCATGGCATTGACCTGTCCGGCGAAAACATCGCGTTCATCGATTGTTACTCTTCCACCATCGGATTGTTTTCAGGGGAGATGGGCGTGATAAGGATTGCAGGACCGCAATGCCTGGAAGATATCTCATTCGCCATAAACGAGATAATGAGCAGAACTCCGGGCAAGAAAATCCGCACTGTTTTTCATTCGTTGTCCACCTTCCTGCTATTCAACCCGAGGAGTTCGGTGCTTAAGTTTTTGCAGGTGATAACCGGCAGGCTGAGGAATGCAGGTGCAACGTCCATGTTCCTGGTAGAGGACAACGCGCATGACAAACAGCTGATCAGCACCGTTGAGCGGCTGATGGACGAGAAGTATGCGGTTCTGGACAGGGAGAGTGCACTCGAGCTGGAGATTCCTTCACTGGGATTACTGATCAAAAAACATTTTTAGGTGAGGTGATTGAGATGAGTATGCAGATGCTGCAAAAGCCGGATGAAAAACCGGCCGAAGCGGATGGGCAAAGCGTTGGAGCAGGCAGATTACAGGCGACCCCCCAGCTTGTCACGGGAGCCACCGAAACAAACAGGCAGACACAGATTTATACCTCGTTTAAGAACCCGGATGGTTTTTGGCAGGCTGTTTTGGGCGACAATGGAAAGGAAGTTTTTTTCGGATATGCTGGTGTAGGGTACGATGATGCCCGCAATGGACACAAACACAATGCTTTCGACGGGGATGTTGCCGGCCTGAAAGCTTCCGAGGTGCGCGTAAATGTCGGATACGACGGTACCGTCATCCATATCACGGACGAAAGCAAGCCGTTTGGCGGCCAAGAGCTTGGAGGGAGGGCCGTGTGGATCAAAAGCATGCTCCAGCTGCCCGATGGAACAGAAAAAGAATTTGTAACTCTTTATGGGCATGTGGATAATCTGGAAGTAAAGGTTGGCGATAGAGTTTTCGAAGGAAAGACGGCGATCGGTACCTTTTTCGACATCCCCCAGAAAAAAGACGAACCAGAAGATATGGGGGACCACCTCCATGTGCAGTTTTTCTGGTGGGAAAACGATGCGAAAGGGGCATTTTTTGATCCCAGTACGTTCGAAATGGGCGAGGATAAATACGCAAAAACAACAAAGGAAAGCCCCGAAGCTGAGCAGATACGGGCAAAGGTTGAGCGTGTAATAGACATTGTAGAAGCGGCGAAAAAGGGCCCGGTCATGTATGGTACTTTGGATGAGTTTGAGCAGGCGGTATTTGATTACCTGGTATTGAGGCATCGACGCTATAACAAGGCATTGGAAGGAATTGAAGATCTTAGAAAGGTCAGCAACTACACGGCAAAACTTGTTCTTCTCTATTTTGGATTTAGATGGGCGAAAGGCATAGATGTAGCAGCAAAAACTACCGTAGGCAAGGAAGTGGAAAGAGTGATCGATAATACCTTTGACTATGCCCGCGCCCGGATACAGGAAAGGATGGAGGACACGGACACAGAAAGAGTATGGAAACAATATGAAGCGCATATGAAAAGGCAGGAAGCGGAGGCCGCAACATCATCAAAAATGATGGCCGTGCCGAAAAAAGTTAATGATTAGATGGATATAAATGCTCTGTCCGGCACTTCACAATACCTTGTCGGGTTTCCATTTTTTCTCTGCGGCCTTGACGACGGAATCGGAATCGGCATAGTAGGCGCGCATGACCGAACCGATCTGATCCACCTCTTCCAGTTTGTGGTTGATCATCCACTGCAACACACCGGCCTTGTCCTTCCGGTCGTTGGCCTGTTCCCGCTCGGTCATACCGGTGTGCAGGTTGAGCTGCTCGGTATAACGGCTGGGCTGCTTGACGGCCTGGAACGTGTCGGTGCGTGCCTTCCAGACGTAAATGTAGTTCAGCTCCGGGCCGCGGGGGCCGGGGGATACTTCAGCTACTTCAAAAAGGCGGCGGATGTTTTTTCGCCGGTCCCGGTACTGCACGAGCACGAGATGGATGTCTTCCACTTCCGAGGCAGGAACCTCGATGGGTGGTTCGGTCAAACGCTTGACCACCTGGGAAGCAGTATCCGCGTGGAAAGTGGCATACACGCTGTGGCCGGTGTGCATCGCTTCGAAAAGCACCTCGGCTTCGTGCTTGCGGCGGACCTCCCCCATCACGATGCGGTCGGGCCGCATACGCAGGGAGTTGACGACCAGGTCGAGCATGGTGACTTCGCCCAATCCCTCGGGATTCGGTGCGCGTGTAACGAGCGGCACCCAGTTCCACTGGTAGGAGGGCAGACTTAGCTCGCGCGTGTCCTCGATGCTTACGATACGTTGAAAAGGCTGGATGAGGCTGACGATGGAATTCAGCAAGGAGGTCTTGCCGCTGGCCGTTCCGCCGGACACGATCATGTTCATTTCGTAGTGCATGGCCTGCCACAGCAGCGCGGCGATCTCTATGGTCAGGGCCTTGGTTTCCGGGTAGAGAAAACGGGTGATGGTCCAGGGGCTGCGGGCAAACAGCCGCAGCGTGAGTGTATTTCCCTGGCTGGAAACCGGTTTTAGCGTGGCGTTCACCCGGTCCCCGGAAAGCAGGTGCGCATCCAGGATAGGATTCAGCAAACTGATCTGCTTTCCGACCTTGCGTGCGATCTGGGCCGCGTAGTTTTCGGTGTCTTCTTCGCTCTCCACGAGGATGTTGCTCTTGAGCCAGCCATATTTTCGGTGGTAAACGGAAAGCGGAAGCTGCGCGGAATTGATAACGATCTCCTCCAGCCATGCATCGGCAAGGAG
Source organism: Candidatus Bilamarchaeaceae archaeon (assembly GCA_035289085.1). Taxonomy (GTDB): domain Archaea; phylum Micrarchaeota; class Micrarchaeia; order Anstonellales; family Bilamarchaeaceae; genus DATDYG01. Next base: position 3,624 of record DATDYG010000121.1, read on the forward strand.
TATCTCCACGTTCCCCAATCCGTACATTTCCCGCAGGAGCAGGCCGCAGAGAAGTTCAAGATCCTTGGGATCCGTCTCCAGCAGCTCTTTGACCATGGAGCTGATGACCTCGTGCCGGATCTGGAGATCCTGGTGGGTGGTCTCTCCCTTGTCCTTTTCCCTTTTTTCCAGCGGGAGTTTCCGGGTGATGTCATCCTTGATGAGTTCAAAAAACATCCAGGTGGCCGTGCTGACGTGCTCGGAGAGAACATGGTACTGGGAGCGTTTTTCTTTTTCGGTATGGATGATCTTGACATCGGCCTGCACGTGGCCTTCCAGCCCTTTGACGGGATAGCGTTCAACGGACTTGCCTTTGGGTTCGGAGAGTTCCGGCGTAGGCGGATGGCTGAGCAACTCTACCCAGGGCTTGACAAACACGTTCAGCGGATAGTGCAGTCGTATCAGCCCCAGGCGATCAAGAAACTGGGCCACCTTTTCCAGCGATTTGACGTTCCACTTTAGTTTTTTGGATGTCTCCTGAAGAGATATGCGCTTTTGCTTGCCCAGAAGATCAAGTAGATCATCGATTTTGGTACGCAGCATGAAGAGGCTACGGAAAATGAGTTTTTAAAGTTAGTTCCCATGGCGGGCTGGCCGGCTTCGCTTCCAGGCCCCTTCCTGTGCATAATATAGCTCCGCTTCATAGGCATAGGAAAGGGGTTCGGGAGGGGCCAGGGCTGGGGCATCCACCCCCATGGCCAGCGTGGCGGGGGCGTCGGTTTCCATGCGGATCTCCCCGTCTTCTCCGTCGCCCAGCTCCAGGGAGAACGTGTAGTTGCTGGCAAAGGTGATGCGCAGGGAATTCAGCGTTTCTTCATCGATGATGCCGTCCCACGTGATGCTTCCGTTGTTGTCCAGATAGTAGAGCGAGAGATTGATGCCTGCGCCGTCCGCGGATTCTTCAATATCCATCACCTGGCTGGAACGCACTTCGTTAAAGGTGATGTTGATATCGTAGCGTGCAGGCAGCGAGGAATTTCCCGGAAGGAAAAGCAGGGTTTCATTTTCATAATCGAATACCAGGTCATAGCGGTCAAAGAAACGCAACTCTGCGGCACCATCCGTAAGGTTGGAGAGGTTCAGTGAGATGTCCGCGTGGGCGCGCGAAGCAAAATCATCGGCAAGAAAATCCTGGTAGGCGGTAAGGGTGTCGGTGGAATTGGCAGGTGGCAGCGTACCCAGCAGAACGAGAGATACGGTATCGTTGTTATCGTGCAACTCAATATCCGCATCCAGAATCCGGTCCATGTCCGCAGCCACTGCATCGAATACCAGGGCGGCATGGCGCAGGGCATTGAACTGATTGCTCGTTTGCTCAAACGCCTGCACATCTTCCCGGATGCTGATGGCGTATAAAAGCAACAGCAAGCCGAGCATGATGCTAACCAATGTGGCAATGAACCCTTTCAACGATACCAGCCCTCCCATCGAATAAGATAATTTTCACCGTTATGGTGATACGGCAACCACAGGCTTTGCAGCTCCCGCTGGTAGGTGGTGCAGGAGGCCTCGGTGATGATGGTCTCGTTGCCCATATCATCGATCAACCGGGCCTGCATGCATACCGAGGGAGGCATGGACCGGAAGATCGTACGCAAGGCGGTGTCATCACCGTCGATAAGGTCGGCAACGGCGCCCTGCGCTTCCGCTACGGTCGCTACATCGGCAGAAAGCTGATGAAGGTACAGGCTGCGCGGAATGACCGGCGAGGCAACGTAAACAATGGTAAGCATAGCAACCAGAAGGGCAACGGTCAATGCCAGCAGGGCGTCCGTAGTGAATACAAATGCCTTCATATTTTACACCTGTAAAATGTGAAATTTTGGAAAATATTTTTTGGCAAATTTTCGAATGATTTCATTCCGACACCTCCAGGGTAAATACGGATAGGCTTTGGTTATAGAGGACGAGCCGCGTCAGCGTTACGCGATTGAGGGTACTGGAAAGGTTGTTTCCCAGTTCGTATACCGTCTCGTTCTGATTAACAGAACGAAGGGTGATATGCACCGTGTAATCCGACAGACCCAGCCGGCTCTGCAACAACGTTTGGTTAAGCTGGGAAAGCCGTTCCAGTTTTTGCACGCTCAGGACATTGGGGGCAGCAGCCAGGCCGATGGAATGGATGCTGTCGTTGTCCAGGTTTTCCCAGGACGGTGGAAAACCGGCGGTGGTCACCAACGCATCGCCGGCCTGGCTGGCGGCCACCCACATCCGGTTGTAGGACAGGCGGATCGAAGCCGTGTGCGTATACTGGCCCCAGAGGAATATGAATAGGAACACGATGCCAAACAACAGTATGACCATAACCAGGAAATCGCTCATCCATGCCTGTCCTTTTTTATCAGCCAATGACAAGTTGACCCCCTGCCTGTATAATAGTAAAGTTGGTATCGTTGATGGCGGTGACGGGTGTTTGCTGGGTGAGCAACGGATACTGCAGCACCGCAACAGGGCCGTGCACCTGCACGATGCCGGCATACAATGTGACATTGGATGTGGAAAGGGGACGGGAGAAATTATAGGCTGCACCATCACCCGCAAGATATACCGCATTTAGTGCGCCCTGCACCTCCTGCCCCAGCTGCCGGACGCGCGCCTGCTCCTCCGCCTGGACGTAGATCGTGGACTGGTAATAAAAGAGCAGGACGTACATGGCAAACAGTAGGAAAAGCAATGGAAGGATCAAC
>DATDYG010000122.1:0-14019 GCA_035289085.1 Candidatus Bilamarchaeaceae archaeon
GCGCAGAGTTTTTAGTAAGGCGTGAAGACCGGCAGAATGCAAGGAATAGGTATGGCCAGCCAGTGCAGCAGTTGTAACGGTTTTCTTCTATTCTGGTATCTCTAGTTTGAGACTTTGATTTTGACAGATACAAAATCCACAGGTTTATAAATTAATATGAGTACACATATATGTATGGGTAGTGTAAATATATCGATAACGGAAGATGTATACGAAACATTGAAACGGCTGAAGAGGAAGGACGAGAGCTTTTCAGAGGTCATCCGGAACCTGGCTGGGGAGAAAGACATTTCCAGGTGCTACGGGTTGTGGAAGGGGGATAATGCAGCAGTGGAGTTTATAAGAAGTGAAGCAGTGAAAGCACGGAAGGCTAAATGGCGAGAGGTAAAACTGTGAAAATTGTTTTGGACACCACCATCCTAATCGATATACTGAACGAGCAGAAAGAAGCTATTGGAAAAGTGGAAAAACTCAGGGAAACTGCAACGCTCTACACTACTGCCATGAATATTTATGAAGTTTTGAGGGGTGTAAAGCTTTTGGAAAGGAATCAAGAGAGATATTTGCATGGCTTAAAAATCCTGGTTCAGAATGTGTATGTACTGCCATTTAATTGGGAAACGGCCGAAAAAGCCAGTGAAATATATGCGGGCCTTACAAAAAAAGGGAAAAACATCGATGAAACTGATTACATGATTGCCGGATGTGCGTTGAGTAATGGAATCGAGACGATCGTAACCCGAAATGAAAGGCATTTTGAAGAAATTGGGGGATTGAAGGTTATAACGTATTAAAGCGAAGGCAGATATAGCGCACCTAAGAAAAAACGCGGTGCGCTTATATCAAACCAACCTGTGCAGAGCAGTATTCAAACTCCGAAAAACTTTATTGGTTTGATATAGCTTATTTTGTAGTTCGATAGACTCCGTAAAGAATGAGAATGGCACCCGCAATAGTTAAGATGGATGGTATTTCTGCCAATAGTATCAATGCCAGAACCGTGCCTGCCAGCGGCTCGAGAGCTGTAACAATGAATATTTTTTGGGCTTTTACTTTTCTTACTCCTTCCATGAATAGTATGAATGCTATACCTGTGGAAAGTATTCCGATAATGCCCAGCTGCCACCAATTTGTAGAAATGGCAGAAACCGGATTAACCTTAAGGAATAATATGAACATCAGACTGATGATAATATTTTGCCAAAATGCGACGTAGTATCCGGATTTAGTTTTTAGGACAGGCTTAGCGGTCAATGCCATCGCCGAATAGAAAAATCCGGATCCCAGTGCAATAAGATTGCCTATTGTTTGGTTAGAATCAAACGAAAATGTAGTTGGATCCAGAATAAAGATAATGCCCAACAACGTTATGAAAATTCCGATGAGCGTTTCCTTTTCAATTTTCTCTTTCAGAAAGAATTTGGCCAGAATGACAGAAAATATGGGTGCTGTATACAACAGAAAAACGGCATTGGAAACCGTAGTTTGCAGCAGGGAAGTGAAATAGAGGAATATGGATAATCCTTGGAAGATGCCTACCAATAACGTCTTGCCGGAATGTACAATACCCAATTCTTTAATGCGTCTTTGGAACAGAATGACTAGAAGGATAAAAATAGCCGCGATGCCAGCCCTAAAGAAAATAAGCGAATAGGTATCGAGATTTTCCACTAATTTTACAAATACGCCTACAACGCCTGCAAAAACAGAATAGAGTATTAGTTCTAGATAACCTCTACGTTCTTCGCCCATGTCTTGTTTTCATCCATCTAGTTTTTTATTCCTTCTTTGTAATAGAAAATCATGCAAACATCTATTTCTGAAATATTAAAGCATCCTGAAGAAGGAAAGCAGGTTACACTGCGTGGATGGGTATACCGCCACCGCATAGGCGGTGCGGGAAGCATGGTTTTTGCCGTGCTGCGCGATGCGAGCGGGATTATCCAAGCGACTGTGAAAAAGGAAAAAACAGATGAGAAAAGCTTCAAAGATGCAGGCGAAGCATATGTTGAAAGTGCTGTTATTGTTACGGGTACAGTGAAAAAGGACGAGCGGGCTCCGGGAGGATACGAGATTGCAGTTGAAAAATTTGAAACGGTGCATCGGGGCGAGCCTTTTCCAGTTGCAAAGGATTTAAGCGAGGAGTATTTACTGGATATCCGACATCTTTGGTTGCGTTCGCAAAAGCTGACGAGGATAATGAAGATACGGAGCACGCTCGTCCAGGCCATCCATGAGTTTTTCCAGCAGCGTGGATACACACTGTTTGATCCGCCCATATTATCCCCGAATGCATGTGAAGGCAAACTGACATTGTTTGAAGTAAAATATTTTGATACAAAAATGTATCTTAGCCAGAGCTGGCAACTTTATGCAGAAGCCGCGATATTTGCGCTTGAAAAGATATATGACGTTGCACCAACTTTCCGCGCGGAAAAAAGCAAAACTGCCAAACATCTTGCGGAATTCTGGATGGCGGAAATGGAAGCGGCATGGCTGGAATTGGATGATGTCGTGCAGATAGCAAAGGACGAGATAAAATTTCTGGTTGAGCGCGTGCTGGAAAAGCATGAAGAGGACCTGAAATTCCTTGGAAGGGATATAAATAAATTAAAAGGCCAGATTTCAAAGCCGTTCCCGACAATTACATATACGGAAGCACTTGAGATGCTGAAAGAAAAAGAAGGAATGGAAGTGAAATGGGGCGAGGATTTACATGCAACTGAAGAAGAGAAACTAATGAAGCATTTTGACACCCCAATAGCCATAACCAATTATCCTATAGAAATTATGGCATTTTATAAACCCAAAGATCCAAAAAACCCGAAAACAGCATTATGCTTTGACATGCTTGCGCCAGAAGGATTTGGCGAGATTGTTGGTGGATCGCAGCGAAGCCTGAATGTCGAGGACATAGTAAAAAGGATTGAAAAGGAAGGCGGAAACGTAAAGGATTATTCCTGGTATATGGAGCTTAGAAAATACGGGAGTGTGCCGCACAGTGGTTATGGAGTAGGCGTAGAGCGCGTGCTTCGCTGGATCTGCGGGTTGGAGAATATCAAGGATACGATTGCGTTCCCTAGGACGATGAGCAGGTGCTATCCATGATTGAAATTCGTCCGTTGCACAAAACCGATCCGGTGAAGGCATTCCGCAATTTCATCTGCGAATTGATAGATGAAAACGCTTATCTATTGATAGACAAAAAGCCGACGATGAAAGAGGAAAAGGCATGGCTGAAGGATAAATTGGATGGAATAAGAAAAAGCAATGTTGTTTTTTTGACTGCGTGGAACGGAAAAAAACTTATTGGACTATCAGACGGGTTTAGGGGAAAATGGAAAGATAAACAAAATGTGTGTTTGGGCATAGCGGTTTTGAAATCTTACAGAGGCCAGGGTTTGGGAGAAAGATTATTGAACGGAATTATAAAGCTTGCAAAGCAGAAACTAAAACCCAGAATAATGTATTTGAGTGTTGCAGCACCAAACAAGCCGGCCCTAAAGTTATACAAAAAAATCGGATTCAAAACTTTTGCAAGATTCCCAAAATGGTCCAACCATCGTGGAAAATATATAGATACACTATACATGAAATTGTGATCATCATGAATAAAGAAATCATAAAAAAATTATATTTGATGCAAGTGCGAGAAAACGGAATACCTAAGGATAGTTATGGAACATTGAGCGATGAGGAAAAAAATATGCTGGAACTGCGAGAAGGAAGATACTATCTCAAAACTGAAAACCGGAAACAGATAACGGTAGTAATGACGGGAGGAGCATTTGATATTTTGCACATGGGCCACGTATACACGCTTACGGAAGCAAAAAAACGCGGCGACATATTGGTAGTAAGTATTGCTACGGACGAGCTGGTGAAAAAGAAGAAGGGAAAGCTCGTTCATTCGCAGGAATACCGCGCCAGGATGGTGGAATTTTTGAAGCCGGTGGATGTGGTTTTGCCGGGTATAGAAACGCCCATGAAAACGTTCGATCGGGTGCGGCCGGATGTTATCGTGTACGGGTATGATCAGAAGCCGTTTTTGCAACCCGAAGGAGCGGAGGTTATCCAGTTGAAGAAGCATCTGGAAAAAGGCCGGTTTAAAACCTCCCGGATCATCCGAGATCTGGGATTGTAAGATTTTTAAATCTTCAATGATTCATGCAAGCATGTTAGCCTTCCTATCCGGATTGCTCAAGGGACCAGTCACGAAAAAAGATGAACCACAGGTAGCAGAAGTAAAACCGCCGGAGGAGGAAAGAGCAACGTTTGATGATTTCATCAAGACACGGGAAACCGCACTTTTTCTGAAAAAATGGCAAAAAAAAGGGTATACCAAGCGGGGGGTAACCAAGCTGCTGCATGTGCTCTGGCCCCGGTACAAAGAAGGGAAAGGCATCCGGCATGCCGCCGAGGATATCCTTTCTTCCTTGATTGGAGAGGACGGCCTGGGCAAGGTGTTGAGTGCGTTAAAACTCGTGCCGGAAGGACTCCGGAAACTGATAGGCTAGCTACATGCTTTCCGGGCCGGCCTTGGGTGTTTTGTAGCCAAAGTCCGCGCTGGCCGCCTGCCACCAGGTATCGTATTTGTCACTGACCTGCTCTTCAATGGATTTCGCGTTCGAAACCGCCAGTTTCACGTGGTTTTTCCGTATAAGCTCGGATTCTTCCAGCGAGGCGATGTCGCCGGCCAGTTTGATCAATCCGGCCAGGCTGCGGAGACGGAGCGTAATGCCGGAGCTGTTGTCCACCATCTTGGCGATATTGCGGGATTCCCGCAGGATTTCGTTTACCGCATCCTTGTGGGCATGCGGAATTTTACCATCTTTGGAGATCTCCTGCGCAATGAATTGCACGAGTTTGTTCCGGTTTTCGGGGACGTCCGGCATGCTGGCCTTCATCAAAACTTCATAGCCGTCTCCGCGGATGCGGGAACGCAAAGCCGGCACGATGGCATTGATATCGTTCATGTTCACCGACCCAACCAGAATAAAATCGCACGGAACGTTGTCCACCCGTACGATCGCACCGCTGCTGGAGGGATTTCTTCCCACGATGGGAAATTGCTTTTCCTGCATGGCAGTAAGGAGAAACTTTTGGATATAGCCCAGGGTGGAAAGCTCGTCCAAGAAGAGCACCCCTTCGTGCGCTTCGTGAATGGCGCCGGGAATCACCCGCATGTAGGGCGGGGTACCTAGCCGGGCATGGCCGCCGTACGGATCGTGGCGCACATCGCCCAGTAGTTCCGTCTCGCTCGCCCCGCTGGCCTGTACGAAGGTGGAGCGGGTGAGGGAAACAATGACCTTGCGCTTGGTTTTCCGGGTGATTTCGTTCATTTTTTTTAAATCGCCGCTGGTAAGCACGCGGATCTTGTTATCCGCCGTCCGTTCGTACATGATTTTTTCCTCCTTGCCGTCGGGCATGCGGCGCATGGTGGAAATGCGCGGCCGGTCGGGCTTGGCGATCTCGAGATTGTTGTACATTTCACCGACACGAATGTGGATCTGGCGGATGTATTTTTCCGCTCCGCAGCTCGGACAGATGGAAGCTGGCGGTTCACTGAATGCACCGCAGCGCGCGCAGCGGAAACCGAGACGCTCCGCGACAAAGGAAGGTACATCATACGCCGTCACGATTTGGCCCGGGCGTTCGGGATGCTTGTCCTGAACATCGAGCTGGGAAGCCTCGCGTATCTCGATCACCGGCCGTTCCGGACGTTCCTCATTATGTAAAATGGAGATTTCCTGCCGGGGATTGGGGATTACCGTGGCGATGGCCTGCGCGATCATGCTCTTTCCGGTTCCGGGCGGCCCCACCAGAAGAAAATGGCGCTTTTGCTTGGCGACTAAACGCGCGATGTGAACCGCTTCTTCCTGTCCGATAATTCGTTCAAATGGATCTGTAGGCAATGGTACTTCGGCGGTGTTCTCAAATTTCACATCACCCATGAACTATCCATCGCACAAAGAATATTTAAAGATTGAGTTTTTTGTTTTTAGAAAATTATAAAATGCTAATCGCAATAGCCATCTGAATAACCGATAGTGCCAGGAGGACAGCAGAACCCTTCGCCATAACTATCCTGCCATGACGAATAGCCGGAAGGACAGGTGAAACATTCGCCATTGTCCGGACAGAAATAGCCGGTATCGCATCCGCACGTGCCGCAGTTGTTATAGAGATTTCCGTTCGAGCAGTATAACCCGACGTAGTATGGGGAGCATGATTCGTATGGTGTTCCATCCTCACATTTTGGAGCCGGCGCAAACAAATCCCAGTTCCTCGGCGGCGGCAGTTCGTCTATCGAGGTTACTTCAATCGCAAAGCCAAGCCCCTCCGCGCCATAATCAGATGGCAGGATGAATGTGTTTATGCCTATCAGCTCACCGGTGCTTTTAAGGAATAGCCCGCCACCGCTGTTTCCGGGATTAATTGCAGCATCCGTTTGTATTGCAACGTATCTGTAACTGCTGACAGTATAATCGTATATACGATTGGATATTATACCGTTGGATACGCTGCCTTGCAATCCCAATGGCGATCCCAATGCCATGACTGACTGGCCTTGGTAAATTGGCGTAGTTACATTAACCTTTGCCGGCTGGCCATACGTACCCAATATGAAAATTATCGCGAGATCCATATCAAACGGCGCAACAAGAATATCGCTCGCGGGGATTGTTTGCTGCTCCCGGGTCGTAACGCGGACATCGCTTATGCTGTCAGCATCGGCCACCACATGTTTATTGGTCAGTATCCACGTATAATCGCCATCCTGTGCTATTATTACGCCTGAACCGGTAGCATAGCTATGCTCAACATAGACCATGCTATTTTGCAGGTCATTGATAAGGAATCCTGTTTTTTCCTCTTCCGTCATGCAATAATTGTCATAGCAGACGAGGTTGCCGGAACAGCCGCAAAGCGCACAACTGAATACAAGGGATAAATTTTCATCGCAATAGTAACCGGTGTTATACGAGCAATAACCCGTCCATGTGCCATCCTCGCATGATGGTTCAGTTACAGTAATGTTTTTAGCAGTCTCTGATGCCAGGTATGTCTGATCACCATTGAAACTTGCTATAACCAATATGATGCCAGTTTCATTGAATATGACATTTGCATGCGCAACACCCTGGGCATCGGTAATTGCATCTACGATAGTCTGATTCAGATAAACCCCATAATCAAATGTTATTGTCCTGTCTGGTATTGGCTGGTTACTGGAATCAAGCAGCGTTGCACTTATGGCAGTTGTAGTATTTACAGCAGTTTCATCAGGGAGGGAAAGGGTAATGGTAGTAGGGATATTGGTTTGGGATAGTCCAAGCAATATCAGTACGGCGCCTATACCGCCCAGGATGACGACAAATCCGATAACACCCAAAATAATCAAACCGATAATAACAGGTACAATTGGAAATCCACCCGAAGGTTTGGATGAAGCCGCTTGTAAACGCGTTCCACAGTGGGGGCAGAATTCATCGTTTTTAGGAACCTTTTTTCCACAATTCGAGCATGGGGGCATAGATATATCAAAAGTTTAATATTTAAAAACTTGATTAAAAACCGCTTTGGCAAAAAATGTCAGCGCTCCTGCCCACAAGGTTTAGCTAGGGTAATAAAAACGTTTTACATTGCTAGCTAGACCTTGTGCCGAACAGCCAATCTAGAGATCTGCTAGATCTCTATCTGTCAAAAACAGGTAAACTATAAATTCTATGTTTTTGACATCCCAGATTTGACGCTTCTTGATTTTATACAACATCCTGCACAAATCAATAAGTCCAGTTAACTTATTTCCATCATGTATTTCCACATAGGAATAAAATTAATCGTTTTACCATCTACTTTCTTTTTTTGTTCGTAATTCTGGGTTATAACTGTAGCATCGTTGACCTTAAACACATACATGAATTTCAATAGACTTTTTATGTCTTTATCATTTATATTTTTCTGGTATTTAACTTCTAAAGGTCTAATTATTTTTTTATCATGCAAAACAAAATCAACTTCCTTATCCAATTCACGCCAGAAGTAATCTGCCTTTGATTTAAATGAAATGGCATTTTCAGCAATTTTTCCAGAATCAGGAAATTCGAGCGAAACGCTTAATGCAGGATGAATGAGATAGTATTTTTTTAGTTTTCTTGATGATGCTCTTAATGAGCCACGGAAATTCCTTAAACTTTTTACAAGGAAACAACATTCCAGATAATAAAGGTAATTGCTTATTAGTTGCCTGCTTCTGTTCATTTCTTTGGACAAATCTTCAAGATTCACCATCATACCAGGATTGGAAGCTAGGATATGCATCAGTTTTTCTATCAATTCAGCCTCTTTAATCTCAAATAGGCTAGTCAAGTCCCTAAAAATCGCTTTCTCGATTATGCTTTCTTTTATATATTTTTTTGCAATTTCTTCTTCAGCGTTTATTATTTCTGGAAAAGGCCTGATAAGATAATTATTAAGCTGAATTCTCAATTCGCTTCCCCACAAATTCGAATTCTTTTCTATTTTACTAAGCAGCCCCTTAAACTCTAAAAACTCTCGAAAGGAAAGTAAGTCAGCTGAAAAATAAAAGATTCTACCTGCAAGTGTTTCCTTTGCCTTTAGTAAGAGGTTTAAGGAAGCTGATCCAGAGATAAAAAACTTGATATTTGGGTAGAGGTCATACAAAGTCTTGATTTTATTTTGCCAATCTTCTGTTTTTTGGATTTCATCAAAGAAGACATAAACCTTCTCTTCTTCTCCAAGACCTTTCTGCAATACTTTTTCTTCATAGAGTTTTATCACTTCTCTTATTTCATCCTTTTCTTCATCAAAAGAGAAGTATAGGATATGCTTTGGGTTTGTCTTGTTCTTAATAAGATCCTGGATAATCTGGTACAATATTGTTGTTTTTCCTACCCTCCTTAAACCAATGATGCCGATTATCTGCTTTAATTTAACATGTTTATTAATCTCGTAAAATAGTGCCCGCTTATGCACCGGTGCAAAGATATCTTTAACGCTACCTAGCCGCCACCAGTGGTTCATCTCTTCGAGTCTTTCTATAGTTAACATATTAGTTAATTAGACCTAACGAATATTTAAATCTTTCGTTATGTGTAAATAACGAAAAACGTTCCGGTTAGTGGAATGATTTTAGTCAATTTCATTCCAGTTGCCGGAATAGAATAAAACGCTCCTGCCGAACAGCCAACCCCAGATTGGACGCTCCTTTATTTCATGCAACATCAAGCATGTTTATGTAGGAATATTGCAGAGGGAGTATTTAAAGATTACTGAAACGATCCGGGTTATACTTGTGTTTCCATTAAAATTTCAGTTAAACCTTTCGCAAACGGTGTATCTACACCCAAGCTCCTGAGTTTTTCCTCAGCAGCCTGTCTGGCTTCGCTACGGGAATGCTCATGCTTAATTACCTCTATCAAATCATCTGCATTGTCCAATTTTGCTATGGCTGCATTAATCGTATCATTATTTAGGGAAAACGCTGCAAGGTTTTTCAATAACTTCACGTTGCTGCTTAGTTTTTCAATGGCTATTCTTGTTATTTCTGCGTCTTTATGGCCAATCGCTATTGAATATAACGAACTGGGGTCGCTAATTTTTTCAACAGCAGCTATTCTTGCATCCTTATTTTTTGAATACTCGGCAATTTGAACCAAAATATCTGTATCCGCCTCGCTCAAGTCGTTGACCATTTTGGCTAATTCTTCAATCAGAATTTCTTTTGGATTATTAAATGATCTTTGACCGAATAATTTTTTCAATGCAGCCAAATTACCGCTAAGCGATTCAACGGCCATCACCGGAGCTTTACCATAACAGGTAGTAGCAACTTTTATCAAGGCAACGGTATTCCCACGAAGCATCTCGATGGCCGCACGTATTACTTCATCGTTTTCGGATTTCTTAGTAACTTCAATTACATCATCTGATTTAAAACTACCAGGACCTAACCACTCTCCTGCGACTAATCCCTCTTCTTTGTAAAGCATCTTTAGTGCGGCTAGCGCAGTGTCCAAGTATCTAGCGTTTATGGCAATATATTTCAATGCCACCGGATCACTGATCCTTTCGAGCGCAATTTTTCTGTAATTCACATTCTCTGAGTGCTCACATATATGCCACAGTGTGTCACGGCTTAAATCGCCGACCCTACTGATAAGCTTTTTGAATACAGCTTCCAGTACACTTCTTGGTGCCGAATACCCTTTAATACTCATGAGGGTTTTTTCATTCCATGCGAGCCTTTCAACCGCGGTCTTTCCTGCGTTTTTATCTTTTGAGTACCTGGCTACATATACCAGTGCTTCTTCACTAGTTAATTCGCCCACCATGCTAACAAGCATCTTAAATGCAGGTTTGTATAAATTCCACGGAGGCCGTGTACAATCATAATTTATTATGTACATCAGTGCACGCTCATTACCTGCTATGCTTTTTAGTGCATGCAACCTGTCTTTTTCATCAGTGCTTTCCAGCATTCTAGCTAATTGACGCATATCTATGGTAGAGGCTGGCTTTGCAGTAGATACCATCTTCGCTAGTGTCTTTTTTTCTAATACGGGAGATAGACTCCCATCATCTCTTTTTCGTTCCTTTTTCATGCTTCCACCTTAATTACATAACTTGACACAAACTAATATATAAATAATTGTGGTGTTATACGATACCACAATAATTATAAATATTATATGAGTAATACAACTATGAACTTAGACGGACTTAGAGAGCTTGGATTGAGCGATGGCCAAGTTAGGGTTTATGCCGCAGTGTTAGAACTTGGAACTGGGACGCTTCATAGCATTCAGGAAAAAACAGGAATTGAAAGAAGAAATATCTATGATATTTTGAATAAATTGATTGAACGTGGGCTAGTTACCTATTCCATAGAAAATGGAAAACGGACCTATCAGCCCGCACATCCGAATAAAATTATGAATGATTTAAAGCAACGCAGAGAGAGTCTCAATAAAATAGAATCAAATCTCCCAGATATGGTTACTTTGTTTGAACGTTCAAAAGTACCTATCCGAGCGGAGATTTTCCGGGGGGTTGGAGGAGTAAAGGCGATGCTTGAAGAAGTGCTTACATATAAAGAATCGCACTGGATTGGTGGCAATAGTACTGCGCTGCCTGTCCTAAAGAAATGGTGGGACAAATGGATGGAACGCCGTGCTGAGAAAAAACATATTATGTATGATTTAGTTGATTATGGCACGTGGCTGCCGGGTCTTGAGCCAGGAAAGATTTCAGTTCATAAAAAGCATTATTACAAATACTGCACGCTCCCCCCAAAACTGGCATCTCCAATGGTAATAATAATTTATGGAAATAATGTGGCCCAGGTTCTCTGGCAAAAAACTTTCTCATTTGTAATTGAATCTGAAGAGATTCGAAATAGTTTCATGAAATATTTCGATTATTTCTGGAAAGATCCATGGTGATGACTTAAACTGAATTGTTGCATTCCACGTACAACATCCTGCATAAATGAATAAGTCCAGTTGGCCTAATCCTTTATACCATGCTCAAAACAAGAGGTGGTATTGTGAATGTAAAAGGGTTAGTGTTATCGCTGTTTCTGTTGGGTCTGAGTTTTGCCGTCTCCTCTTTGGTTTTATAATGTTCTCGGTGATTGCAGCAACCATTTCCAAAGAGGGGTATACTCTATCTTTTTTCCTTTGATTCTTTCGCTACCATCTTTGTTTTCTGTTATTATTAGAAGATTATCACATTTCAGCTCTTTACTTGCCTTAAGCAATGTACGTACTTCTCTCTTTTTAGTATCTGGATCTTCCAATGTATGGCATACTTGAATAAGCTGTTTAACTTTTCCTCTTTCTTTTATTACGAAATCGACTTCTTCTTGTTGCTGATTTTTCCAATATGAAATTTCTGTGTGTGGTTGTTTTCCTCTTTCTAATTCTAAGAATACAACATTTTCCATTTTTCTACCTTTATTTTCAGTTGTTTCCACTAGCTTTGCAAAGCCAATATCCGATAGGTAGACTTTGTTAATTGAAAATTCCCCTTTTCGTACTGATGGTGTAAACTTCGGCATAAAAAAGGTAAAAAAAGAATCTTCAAGCATGGATACATATACATATAGCGTATTTTTGCTTAATTTAAGTCCTTGGGATTTTACTGTTTGGTATACCTTATGAATGCTAAATTCCTTGGAAAACGAAGTTGCAAGTGACTTTAATAGCCATTTAATTATTTTTGTGTTCCTTACATTATATCGTTCGACCAAATCCCTGTACACAGTTAGATTGAAATACTCGCTTAATATCCTCATTTTATTTTGTTTATCCGCTTCTATTATAATTTCAGGGAAACCTCCAAATTCCAGATATTCATCCAAAAAACTTAGGAGCAAGGATTTTTCTTTTGAGCTGAGTCTTGAAATATCGAGCTTATCCTTTTTTAATTTCAGAAATTCCCTAAAGGAAAAAGGTAACAGAGTATATGCAATGGTCCTGCCTCTAAGTGAAGTGGCTATCTCTTTGCTTAAAAGCTTTGAACTTGAACCGCTTAAAAAAATATCGAATCCTTCTTCGTATAATGCACGTATTGCAATTTCCCACTGTTTTATGTTCTGAGGCTCATCAACAAATACGTATAAGTTATCTTTCATTGAAGAAGGATAGATTTGCCAATGTAGTTTTATTATTTCCTTTATTTCTTTAAAATTAATACCTATTAATCTTGGATCTTCAAAATTGAGATAAACAATATTCTCTTTTTTTACCCCGCTTTCTATTAACTGTTCCATATTCTGGTAGAGGAAATATGTTTTCCCTGCTCTTCGCGGACCTATTATAGATTTTATTTTATGGGTTTTGGGAATGCTCAATTCTCGCTTTATTAATTCGGGTAATTGCCTCTTCTGAAAATCGATCAAATATTCCTTTATCTCTGAAGTATCCATGTGAATATGTAGGGAAACATATTTATAAATCTTTCCCTATTTGAAGTGAAAGAAATAGAACGCTCCTGCCGAGATTCGAACTCGGGTATTCAGAGTGAGAGTCTGACATCCTTGACCGGGTTTTCCACCCTGAAGCAGGGCCGCAGGGCTTTTTCCAGGGTTTTTGCCATAAGAGCTGCCAATGACAAAAAGCCTCTAGATTACAGGAGCACAGAAAGGTAAAGGCAGGTAAATGTTAATAAAACGTGTTTATTCAAACGCAAATAGACAGTTAAAACGCCTATAAATCTGCTTTTGAACGGCATTTGACGGTATGTTTCAGGGCCCAGAACGGCAGGTTTATAAAGCGGCTACGACTGTTCGATTTGGCGACAAAATCCTCCATACGCGGGGATAAACAGGGTGATTAGCGAATGGCAGATGAAAAATACGGAGAATGGGCCTTCTTGCTGGGGGTTTTGATAGCGGTTGTGCTGGGCTTGTTTGCCTCCCAGGTGCAAGGCCAGGAGACCTTGATATTCGGCTTATTAGCCCTTTTAGGTCTCGTAGTTGGATTGCTTAACATAAGCGAAAAGGAGATCAACTCCTTCCTGATTGCCGCGATTGCACTGGCTATTTTGCCTGGTGCATTGAGTGCGATATACAGTATTTTACCCGCACTCGAAAATCCGCTGAGCCGGTTTGTAACGGCCATCGGTGTCTTTGTGGCGCCGGCAGCGTTCATCGTGGCATTGAAAGCAATCTATGTCTTGGCTTCGAAAAAATGAAGCCAAGTTTTTTCTTTTTTAGAACTGCATTACTTTTTCTATTGCGCGTATCACTCTGCCGGTATCGGGCTGGAAATAGTCTTCGAGACGGGGCAGCGGCGTGATTACGTCGTATCCGGTAACCCGCTCTACGGGCGCTTTGAGTTCCAGCAGTGCCTTCTCGTTGATGCGCGCGATGATTTCCGCACCCACACCCAAGCTGCGGGGCGCCTCGTGCAATACGATGCAACGGCCGGTTTTTTTCACCGACTGGATAATGGTTTCGGTATCCATGGGTGCAACCGTCCTTAAATCCAC
>DATDYG010000123.1:0-11381 GCA_035289085.1 Candidatus Bilamarchaeaceae archaeon
TCCGGCATTTCCACATGGATCTCTTTTCCCAATCTTGCTTTCATAATTTCCACCAAGAAACCAGACCGATAACCAGACCTATGAAGAGAAACGATGATAAGTTTTTTAAGGAGTAAAGAAGAGGATAAAACGAGGTGGAAATTATGAAAGCAAGATTGGGAAAAGAGATCCATGTGGAAATGCCGGATCGGATAGGGGTATTGGCGGATGTGCTATCTTCGGTCTCAGGCGCAGGCGCCAGCATGCAGGCCATGCTCGCATATGGACAGGGAGGCAAGGGCCATTTCATGATGCTGACATCGGATAACGTCAAGGCCGCCAAAGCGCTGCAGCGAAAGGATTATGGAGTAGAGGAAGAGGACGTTGTCGTGGTTGAATTTCCGGATACCAAAGGCGCAGGAGCATTGCTCGCACAACAACTGGCCAAGGCGAATATAAATGTCCATTACACCTATGCGGGCTCGAGGGGAAAGAACGTCGTTTTGGTAGCCAATACCTCTGATAACGAACGGGCCGTCCAGGTGCTTTCTTCTGGTAAATCCCCTGGAAAAAGATCCACTAAAAAATCGGGCAAAACAAAGGCAAAAAGGAGTAAGAAAAGTGAAAGCAGCCGGAAAAGAAAGAGGTAAGTGTGCAGTAGCGGGTAGAATAGGAACTATCCAACTCCGCGTACGGGTAGGACGAAAGGACGTGTTATTCGAAGCTCCCTCCATAGACGGTGCAGTCTACGATGGGGAAGCCAAGCGACAGATCGAACCCAAACTGCAAAAAATAGCGGATGTTCTGGTAAGGCGGAGATCGGGCATAGCCAGTACCGAACGCCTATTGGAAAAACTGGTAGATACCTATGGCGATCTCGCGCTGCTCGATACTGCAGCCGAGGTGATAGCGGACCATATAGAACGGTTGAGATATCCGCTGGGAGCTATCGAAACGGCAAGGCTGATGACGAGAACAATGACGGAAGAGGAGTATGGGCCTATTGTAATCGGCATGCGGATCATGCAGCTTCTGGAAAGTGCCATAGCCAGAAATGGAGTATGCTAACCTTTCACATTTCCAATCGGAATTAATTTAGCCACTTTTTTGGATATGCCGGCATTGTGCGTAGCGTTGATCACGTCGTCGATATCCTTGTATGCCCCGCCGGCTTCCTCGGCAAGGCCGGCGAAAGAAACGCTCTTCACATAGATGCCCCGGTGTTCCATGGATTTTTGCAGCTGCTCTCCGTGGAACAGGTGCTTCGCTCTGGTACGGGACATCGTCCTTCCGCTCCCGTGGGCCGTGGTGTACCACGTGGCTGCACCTTCATGGGTTCCTGCCAGCAGGTAACTGCCTGTTTCCATGCTGCCGCCGATGATGACGGGCTGGCCGTCTTCTTTGTAGCGGGGCATCAGCTCCTCTCTTCCCGGCCCGTACGCAGCCGTCGCTCCCTTGCGATGGACGATGAGCTCCTTGGTTTGCCCATCCACCCGATGCTTTTCCAGGCTGGCGCGGTTATGGGCTACGTCGTATACCTGTTTCATGCCGAGCTTTTCGGCATCGGTTTTGAAGATTTCCGCGAATACTTCCCTCAACCTATGCAGGATAACCTGCCGGTTCGCAAAGCTCATGTTGACGCCGCATTTCATGGCCGTGAAATAGTCCTGCCCTTCCGGGGATCGGAAAGGAGCGCAGGCCAGTTCCCGATCCAGTATTTTTATTCCGTATTTGCTCTGCATGACGTTGAGGAATATGTTGAGATAATCCGTCGCTACCTGGTGGCCAAAACCGCGCGAACCGCAATGGAACATGATCACGATCTGGTCCTCGAACAGCCCCCATTTTTTCGCCAGTGCCTTGTCAATGATGTTTTCCGGCTTCACGTGCTGGATTTCCAGATAGTGGTTGCCGCTGCCCAGCGTCCCGATCTGGCCTTTGCCGCGCTCTACGGCCTTGCTGCTTACCTTTTTTTCATCCGCTTCTTGAAACCGTCCGCCTAATTCCGTCACTTCCAGATCGTCCTTCCAGCCATAGCCGTTCTGCACGCACCATTCGCCGCCTTCCTCGATGACTTTGCGGAAGGTATTGGCATCTAGTTTGACAAATCCCTTACTGCCCACACCTGCAGGAACGCGCTCAAATAAACGATGTACAAGCTGGCGGAGATGGGGCTGGACATCCTTGAATGTTAAGTTGGTGAGAACTAAACGCATGCCACAGTTATGCGATACTATGGAATTCGCGATAAAATTATGGTTTTCATCGGACATTGTTAAGTCGTATACATCACCATCGTAATCGAGAATTTCGATTTTTTCGATTCTGCTAGTAATGAAAGGCGAATCGGTCATTGTATGCTGTGTTACGAATTCTTCAAAAGTCAAAAATGTACCCCGCGCATTAAGACGCACTGTTTGTGTGCCATCAGGTAACCGAACAATGGTTTTGTATGTAGAATTATTCAGATGTTGGCGTTTGTGATTGAGATAAGCTAACGCCTGTAATGAGCGTTTGGTTCGTTCCTGGCAATATTCGTAACCGATAGTACCCCAAAGACGAATTAGATTATCTGCCTTGGCTGAAATCCGGAGAGCAAGCTTATGTGTTTCTTTCCCGCTAACATTACGAACACCTTTTTGGCGATAGATTTTATTGGTAGACACTCCAAACTCCAGCAACAGATTCACGATATCCAGCATGAAATTGAGGTTTTCCTTTTCCAGAGCATTGACCTTATTCTGGCTAAAACTCGGCTCGGTAAATCCATAAGGCTCCCCTTTGCGTTGAAGGGGCCGGGTTAGTTCAGCACCAAATAAACCAGCTAAGTACAAGCGTTTGATCCAAAGCGGAGCTTTTTTGACCCAACAAGGCACTTCAGTTGGTGTGTAGGATTTATTTCCTTTTGGAACTCCCAGGGCATGAAGAAGCACACTTAGCGATTGAGAATTGACATGCAACTGGGTTGAAAAACCTTTGATGGTTCTTTGAGTATTATCGCTCATTGTAATTTGGCTTTCGTAGGATTTAGTTACGATGAAATTTGACGTATATCCTAATTTTTTAATATCACTTTGGATTTTTTCCAGATCTTCGGGTTTACCAAGTGCCCGAAATGACCAGACATCCATTTTTCTAGTAGGAGACTTATAAGCACCCACCCAACCGTCGCCAGTAAGAAACCCGACCAACTTGGCAAGGACCGGAAGAGCAGGAGAATTGTATGCTAATGGAAGAAGACCGTTATTTTTAAGTTCTAGAATGAGCTTTTTACGATCGCCCACCAATGCAGTGATATCCTTTTCATCCAGGATAACATCGCCGGTTGGAGTCTCATATTCGACTCCTTTAAAAGGGTAGACAATAATGGCATCCCCTTCCTTAAGCTCCCCAGCATCTTTGAATTCTTGCCCGGTATACAATGGATGATCCATAGAAAGAATGATTTCTTCGCTTCCATCGGTAGTGATTTTCAAAATTGGCGTATCGGCCTTTTTCTTAAGGAAAAGACAGGCAGAAGAACAATGTTCCTTCTTGGTTTTAAGATTCGTGGAGATAAATACTTCTTTAGAAAAATCTGATTCAAGATCGCTAATTTTCCGATAATAGCCATAGCTAGTGAGAATCCGGCTGTCTGGATGGAGACAATTAATATCAAATCCGATACCACCCGGAGAGATGACGCCTTCCTGTGCATCCATGGCTGCAACGCCGCCGATGGGAAATCCGTATCCGGAATGGCCGTCCGGCATGCAATAGGCGTATTTCGTGATACCAGGCAAGGTAGCCACATTGGTGATTTGATCGTATACGTGCAGGTCCATCTGATCCAGCACTTTTTTACTGGCGTATATTCTAGCCGGTACCCGCATGCCCTGCTTGAAGCTCGGATCGATCTCCCATATGTAGTCGCTTATTTTCTTAAATTCAGGTTTCCTGAAATCTCCTCTCCCAAATCCCATTTTTTCACTTCCTTTTAGCCGCTTAAGAATAGCAAAAGGTTACTATCATGACTTTATAGGATTAGATTTAAATACCCCTTTTCCGCCACATAGTTATAGAAATTAGTAAAGTGAGAGTAAGTTTACAGAGGTAAACGGATGAAAAGCCCGGAAAAAAGCTTTTGGAAAGTTTATATTTAAAGGAAAAGTTCGTTGATTGTAGTAGCTTGATAAAAAGGTGAAATGAAATGCAACTATTAGCACTATTGCAGCCTGGCAGGTCAAGAAGACTTGCACCTAGCTTAACTACTGGAAAGGGAAGAAATGGCAATGGGGCAAATGGTCATGGAGCAAATACGCTGTTGGTGGAGAGCGCTTTTGATATGGAAACTGCCCGAAAGAAGAGGGCGATCGACCAATTAGCATATGATATTAATTATGTAGAGGAGCATGATGGGCAAAGGTTAAGCCTCTTAGAAAATTTGGCCAGGTATCTTCATGACGGAGAAACAAGTATTCGCGAGGATGCGGTTTGGGCATTGATGGCATTGGATGATAAGGGGATTATTAAAGAAGCTGAATGCGTATATACCAGACTTCAAAAAATGGTAGCAAATCCTGAGGAGGATCCCAATATCAGGGATATTGCCGGCATGATTTTGACCTCTGTAGGTTTACCATTAACTCCAGCTAATGGAAAGTCTGCTGGGCACACAGCCTTAGAACCAGAAGACCCATCCATTACTGAAAGGCTCTTGGCTTCCATAGAACCTATTTATTCAATCGAGCAAAGAATGGCAGCAGCTTCAGGATTAATGGAGCGATTAAAGGAAGATGGTTTAAACAGGCAACTCCTCAAAGCAATTCAACCTTACCTAAATGATGAAGATGAAAGAGTTCGCATAGAAATTAGCAGTATATTCGCGGAAGCAGCACTAATAGATATCGATATCGATTTTGCAATTGTTGATCTGGCTAATCTGGCAGGTGATAGCAGTGAAAAGGTTAGAAAAAATGCAGAAAAAGCAATTTGGCATTATGCCATGCTAATAGGAAGCGACAACCCATTAAAAAAGTTTGAAGATAAGGCAATGCATTCTTTCACAGCTGAACAAATCGTTGAGCAGCTATGCAAGGAACTTGCAGATGGTAATATTACAATTGAGGAAAAATTCAGGAGTTTATTGAGAAGTACTTACACCCAGGAAGAGCTTTCCGGCATACAGATTGAAAAATTAATTGCACTTTTGGAAAAGAATGACCCGAGACAAAAGGGTATTGTAATAGCAAGGCTGAATACTGAAGGAAACAGGTTGAAAGCAGCTTTCGGACAAGTAGAGAACGACGAATCGTTTATATCACTATTGGCTAATGCTGAAATCCAAGGATACTTTCCCGAATTTTAACCTTTCTTGGCTTGACATCCGCGAAGCGTTCGCTGCCGATTATTATATCAGCCCGCATGCCCTGCTTGAAGCTCGGATCGATCTCCCATATGTAGTCGCTTATTTTCTTAAATTCAGGTTTCCTGAAATCTCCTCTCCCAAATCCCATTTTTTCATCTCCCGGTAGAGTATTTATGTTTACTCCAAAGCGATGAGTTTTTATTTGCTTAGGAATTTAGTAAAATATGGCTTTTGAGTTCAAATTACCTGACCTGGGAGAGGGTATTCACGAGGGCGAAATCAAGAAATGGCTGGTGAAGGAAGGCGATAAAGTTGAGGCGGACCAGCCGCTGGCCGAACTGGAAACGGATAAGGCCGTAGTTGAGATGCCGTCCCCGAAAGCAGGTGTGATACTCAAAACATTCGGAAAGGAAGGGGAAAAAGTAAAGGTCGGGCAGATACTGATAGTCATTGGTGCTGAAGGAGAAAAATGGGGCGAAAAAGCAGCTGAAGAAAAACCGATTGAGCCGATTCATGAAGAAGAACCGGCTAAACCACCCGCTACATCTCAACCTGTAGCAGTGCCACGCTCACCAACACCACCCACCGAACCAGGCCATGTACTGGCGACGCCGCGGGTACGGAAGCTGGCCCGGGAAACCGGTGTAGATATCAGTACCGTAAAAGGTACGGGCCCTGGAGGAAGGGTTACCGAAGAAGATGTGCAAAAGGCCGCCAAAGGAGAAACCGCACCGGCAGCTGCGGTAGCAGCACCAGCCACCCAGAAAACGCCGATTATCATCGAAGGTGAAGTCGAACGCATTCCGTTCAAAGGCGTCCGGAGAAAAGTGGCCGAACATATGGTTACCAGCATGCAGACTGCGATGCATGTTACGCATATGGATGAGGTAGATGTAACCGACCTGGCAAAAGTAAGGGAGCAGGAGAAGGAAAAGGCAAAAACGCAGGGTGTGCATCTCACGTATTTGCCATTTATTGTGAAAGCAGCGGTAGTTGCATTAAAAGAATTTCCATATTTCAATGCCAGTTTGGATGAGGAAAAGCAGGAAATGGTGCTGAAGAAATACTATAATATAGGCATTGCCGTGGATACGGATGAGGGATTGATGGTACCGGTCGTCAAGAACGTCCAGCAGAAAAACATGATCGATATTGCCCGGGAGATTACGGAGATGGCGGAGAGGGCCAGGACGCGGAAAATTGCCCTGGAAGAGCTGCGCGGCGGAAGCTTTACGATCACCAATATCGGCAGCATTGGCGGGAATTACGCAACGCCGATTATTAATTACCCGGAAGTGGCGATTTTGGGCGTTTATCGCATGTACGATAAACCGATAGTAAAGGAAGGGCAAATTACTATTCGAAAAGTGCTTAACTTGTCTGTTACTTTCGATCACCGTGTTATCGATGGAGCAATGGCTGCAAGATTCATGAACACCATCAAGAAACATCTAGAGGATCCGGGACTGCTGCTGGTGGATGAAACGTAATGGTATGTATTCTTCAAGATCCAGATAAAGAAGTGATTGGATGGTAGTCGGCGACATTGCAGTAGGTACCCAGGTGGCGATCATTGGAGCCGGACCCGGCGGATACGTAGCCGCGATACGCGCAGCGCAGCTGGGCAAGGATGTTACGCTGATCGAACGGGAGGTAAACGGCCTGGGCGGCGTGTGCCTCAACCACGGGTGCATCCCGAGCAAGGCATTGATCTACGCGGCCAACGTATATGGCCTTCGGGAGAAATTTTCCAACATGGGCCTGAAATTCGGGGAAGTAAAGGTGGATTTTGCGGGGATGCAGGCATGGAAAAGCAAGAATGTGGAACAGCTGCGCAACGGCATTGCCATGCTCATGAAAAAGCACGGTGTGAATATCGTAGAAGGAGAAGCCAGTTTTGATTCTTCGCGCAGAGTGAAAGTGGTGAGTCCAGAAGGCGCAAAATACATCGAATTTGAGCAGGCGATCATTGCAACCGGTTCGCGGTCGGCCAGCCTGGAAGGGTTTGAGCCAGACGGGAAAATAGCAATCACGTCCAGGGAAGCCTTGGAGTTGGAAACCATCCCGCAACGCATGATAGTAGTTGGCGGGGGATACATTGCAGTGGAACTGGGCATGATGTATGCCAAATTAGGAACCCGGATAACTATCGTGGAGAAGTTCGGTGTGCTCAGCCATCTCGACGAGGATGTAGTGGCACCGGTACGCGAAAATATGAAGAAACTGGGTATAACGATATATGAGAATACGACCCCGGTCCGTATTATCAAGTCCTCCAGCCGGGCAACGGTGTTTTGCAACAATAAAGAAAAGGGCGATTTTGCACTGGAAGCAGACAAAGTGCTCGTTGCGGTAGGAAGAAAACCGAACACCGATAGGCTAAACCTCGAGAAAACCCAGGTAAAACGGGATGAGCGGGGATTTATTATAGTGGACCCGAAACGCAAAACGCACGACCCGCATATCTATGCCATCGGCGATGTGACGGGCAACCCGATGCTGGCGCACAAGGGATTCCTGGAGGGTAAAGTAGCGGCCGAAGCCATTGCCGGCAAGCCCAGCGCGTATGAACCCCAGGCCGTTCCATCGGTCATTTTCTCGGATCCGGAGATTGCGATGGTGGGTATGAGCGAAAAGCAGGCAGCCCAGCAGGGACTAAAGGTAAAGGTGGGGAAGTTCCCGCTCACCGCCTCTGGCAGGGCGGTCAGCATGGATAAAATCCAGGGATTTGTAAAGATTATTTCAGAGGAAAATCGGATCGTAGGGGTGCAGATAGTGGCCGCCCATGCCAGCGACCTTATCAGCGAGGCATCGTTGGGCATAGAGATGGGTTTCACGCTGGACGATCTGGCGTTAACTATTCATCCGCATCCGACTTTTCCAGAGGCAATGATGGAAGCTGCCGAGGCCGCACTCGGCAAGGCGATCCATATCTGGCAACCCAAGCCCTAATCTTTTTATTAATTGGTTGAGCGTCTAGGACATGACAAAGTTAGTACGTAAGGCCAAAGTGGGCCTGGAAATCGAGATGTTTGTGCTGAATGACGAGGGAGCATTGACCAACGAATGCGATCGCATATTCAAAGCATTGCAGGGGAGTAAGCTCGAGCCCTATCTTCATCCCGAGGTTTCGCCGGCCATGCTGGAGATGGGCGGGGCGCCCAAGCATACACCGCAAGAAACTGCCCTGGGTTTTTTGGAGAATTGGGAACTTGTTTTGGAAACCGCAGAAAAACAGGGGCTGCACCTGCTTCCATTGGGTACTTATCCCGGAAAAAACAAGCCGGTGCTGCGGACTGGCCCCTGGTACGATTCCCAGGAAACCGTATTGGGCAAGGAAACATTTACCCGCGCAGCAACATTCTGCGGCTACCATTACCATTATACGCTGCCCGAGCGGATTGTGAGGGAGGAGCAGATACGGACAGTGAAAAAGTCCCATGCCAAGGATACGTTCCTGAACCAGTATAATTTCCTGGTGGCAGCCGACCCGGTCGCCCTAACGTTTTGCCAGTCTACGCCGTTCTGGCAGGGAGAACACAAAGCCAAGGATTCCCGCGTGGTGGTGTACAGGGATTTTGCGCTCAAAGACGATAAAAGCATGAAGGGGATGTACTACTACCTTTCGCTGTTTGGCGCGTTGCCGGATTATGAATTTACGGTGGAGGATTTGCGCGTGATGGCGGATAAAAGAAAAACCGAATGGATAAAGCTGCTGGAAAAGAAAAGATTCAAGCGTATCGTAGATGTGATGAGTGCACCTGCATTGAAATTCATGTGGGGACCGCTGCGGGTGAATAAGATTGGTACGTTTGAATATCGGGGCCCGGACATGAATTTCCCAACCTACATTTTTGGCCTGTCGGCCCTTTTGAGCCATGCATTGGAGGCCATCGAGAAGCAGGGATTGCAGACCGAACCATCCGACCTGGGGATCAGCAAACCGTTCCTGCTGGAAGATAATACGGTCTATTTGCCCCCGTACAGCCGCGTGCGCTATCTGGAGTATATGACCAGCACCAGCGGGCTGGAAAGCGAAGAGGTATACCAATATTGCAGCCGGATGGTGAAGCTGGTGGAAAGGATTTCCCGAAAGGCGAAAAGATCCCCCATGCTGAAGATCATCCGCCAGATGCTGAGCGAAAGGAAAACGATGTCGGACAGGATTTTAGAACTGGTCCGGAAGAACGGGTACGATCCGGCCAAGGAAGTACCCGAGGACGTATTACGCTACGTAGCATTATATTATGCCAGGGAGCTGGGAAAAGACATTGAAAACGCCCAACGGGCGTTTGCCAAGCGCGATAGCGCTTAAAAATCTGCCGAAAACGACGAAAAACGAGCGATATCTTTCAAAACAGACACGTTTTCCGCATAGAATCGCATTTTTCATTCCGTGGTAAGAGAAACCTGGATGGTCCAAAATTTTACGTCGTAGGAAATTCTTGAGCGCTTACCTACGCGCTTGTAGTTTTTTAAAGGTTGCAGGCCTATGGCTAGATATGGCCATCGACATTCCAGAGACGCTGTTGAACTACCTCCTGGTGGGCAGCCTCGTCATTTTCTTTGGATTCCTGATACTGATGGTTGCCTGGAGCCTGGTGGTTCGTATATTCCACCGGACCTTTGCCCGCAGCCGGCTGTATTTCATCCCGGAGATACTGCGTGGGCTTACGCCGTCCGTCGCGCTTCTGTCTTTTTTGGTAAGCCTGTATTTTGCGATATTGTTCACGGACGTAGCCGTATTCGATAATCCGCTGTTTAAGGTATGGGGCATCCTGGTCATTTTCATCATCGTGAACATTATTGCCAAGATCCTGCTCAGCACCATTGATCTGTATTATAAAAAGGTAAAAAGCAGGGAGATTGCACCGCTGTACCGTTCCCTGCCCGTGATAAAAAGCGCGGCGGGGTTCGTATTGTATACTTTGGCGCTCGTGCTGTCCATCCAGGTGGTGAGCGCCGAGGCCGGATACGTCGTATCTGTACTGGCCATTCTCGCGGTACTGTTCTTTTTCATCATATTCTACGAGCAGATCCGGAGCATTGCGGCGGGCTTCCAACTGACCAGCTATTATATAGAGGAGGGCGATTTGATCGAGCTGGGAAAGAGCAAAGGCTTCGTGGAAGGTATATACGGCCGTTCCACTGTTCTCCGGACGCTGGAAGGGAAGAAAATAGCGGTGCCCAACTACCTGTTTTTTAAGAAACCCCTGATCATCCATGCGAATACCGTGGACCTGCAGGTGCAGGTAAAGGGCATGGATACGGAGAGAATTAGGGACCGCATTTCAAGTCTGGCAACGAAAACAGCGCTGGCACTGCAGGAAATACCCAATGAAGTCAAGCCACAGGTGTTCTTCATGGGAGCGGAGAACGGGGTGTACCGATTCGCCATAACCGTGAAGCTGGCGGAAGGGGCCCATGCAAGGAAGGTGGTGGACCGGCTGGGGAAGGAGCTTGCCAGCGAATTTAAAGAGAAGTTGGTTGCATTCAGAATGGTATGAAACGGAAAAGGTTAGGGCAGTGTTTTTTGGGTTCCCATGCGATTTTGAGAAAAGAGGCGAGCGTAGCCGATGTAACAGGGAAAAGCATCATAGAGATAGGGGCGGGAGACGGAAGGTTAACCCAAAAACTATTGGAAAAAAAACCGGCCAAAATAATAGCGGTCGAGAAAGATGCGAAATACGCGCAGCTCCTACGAAATCGATTCGCCAACGAACCCAGAGTAGAAATTGTTGAAGGCGATTTCTTGGAAATGGAGTTTCCACCGGTCGATCGTATCATAGGAAATATTCCCTATTACATTACCTCTCCGATCGTTTTCCGGTTAAAGGAAATGCAATGGGAAAGAGCCGTATTGATGGTGCAGAAGGAGTTTGCGGATAAGATGCTGGCTAAGCCGAATGAAAAAAACTATGGACGGTTGAGCGTGACGGCACAGCTGGCGTTTGGGATTACGTATGTCCAAACCGTGCCGAAAGGCTTTTTTTCACCAAGGCCAAAGGTGGATTCGGCCATGATAGTATTGAAGCCTACCCAGAAGAAGCTGCAG
>DATDYG010000124.1:0-7436 GCA_035289085.1 Candidatus Bilamarchaeaceae archaeon
CCTTATTTTTTCCAAAGATAACAGAACTGCCTTTAGCCTTATGTCCATGGTTGCTTTCACCATTTTATCACCCATTTTGTATGAGTGAAAACGGACATAAGGTCCTTCACGCTTTCAGGACATTTGCTCCTTCACTGTACACCTAGCTATGATTTCCAAGGTTGTTCCTTACTGTTAGCTTCTTTTTCTATTTTTTCATTGACATCCAATAATAAAATTTTTTCTAGTGCCATCTGATTCACTTTCTTATTATATGTGTTCATAGGCAACCATAAAAAACCTGATCATCGAATAAAGTAAAAGGTATTTTACATGACTAGCGAAATGATCGATATTGACGGTTCGCTGGGCGAAGGCGGCGGCCAGGTAATTAGGACAGCGCTTTCACTGTCAGCAATTACAAAAAAACCCGTACGCATATTTAACATTCGTGCCGGCCGGCCCAATCCCGGATTGCAGGCCCAACATTTAACTGCAGCCAAGGCGATGCGCAACGTCTGCCGGGGCACATCGGAGCATGCTGAACTCCAAAGTTCCGAGCTTATTTTCCATCCCGGTGAAATTGTCGGAGGACGATACGAATTCAATATAGGGACAGCGGGCAGCGTTACACTCGTTGCCCAAACCCTGCTTCCAATATTGCTTTTTGCCAGCAAACCGAGCACCCTCCGCATCATCGGCGGCACCCATGTGATGAAATCTCCGAGCTACGATTATTTTGAAAGGGTGTTTTTGCCCGCAATTATCAACTTTGGGGTAAATGCAACAGCCAAGCTCCTCCGTCCGGGTTTCTATCCCAAAGGCGGAGGAGACATGGAAATAGGGGTTAATCCTGAAAAACCAGTGCCCTGCAGCACCTGGAAAAAGGATGACCCTATCCACGTCCTTATCCGTGTTTCCCAGCTGCCCGTGCACATTGCCGTCCGCGAAAAAAAGGTTTTCCTGCAAAACAATATCGAAGACGTGCATATATGGGAAGACCCGCCGGCACTGGACGCCGGCAATGCATTATTGGTATGGCAGGGATTAAGAGGCGTATATGCCTTGGGTGAAAGAGGAAAACGCGCAGAGCAGGTTGCAGAAGAGGCTTTGGACGAATTCAAACAGGAAAGCGGAGATGTAGATAAACACCTGGCTGATCAGTTGTTGCTCTACGCCGCTTTAGCTAAAGGAGAAACCCGCTACACCACCTCTGCATTCACCGATCATCTGAAAACCAATGCCGAAATCATAAAAAAATTCCTGCCGGAACGAAAAATCACATTAAAGGAAAATACAGTACATGTTTCCTAAACGTCATAATTCCTTATCTATCCGCGTGGCCGAAACCCGGCTGCCGTCTATGCTTACTCCCACCACGTAGTAATAGGTAGAAACCGGTGAATCCCATGTTACCCTCCAGGTATCCCCGCTCTGTTCTACGTTGGGATAGGCCGTAGGAAAGTCCTCTAAAAATGCCCGAACGGGTTCTCCACCATCGAGCGTATGCGAAGCGATAATGGCCTCCTCGGGAAACACCAGCGCGCACGGCTCCTGCGTGCACACGCGGCATTCCGTGGTTACGAACTCGATGGGTTCGGGTTCAAAATTCTGTTCCGGATAATTGTAATAGACATGCATCCGTTCCGGGCAGCCCGTGGCCGGAAAATTGGTTACCCGTACTTTCATATGATAATACCGCTCGTTTTGCTCGTTGTACGCCTCATCAATACGGATGATTTCATTATCTGCCCCAGGAAACCTGTCCTCTGCGTCCTCCAGGACAAATCTTCGTGCATCCGCCTGCTCGACGTTCACTTCCAATACTTTTACTGCACTGGCTAATATAACCAAAATAAGCACCAGGGCCAGGAGGAATCCGATCTCTTTGCGCATATCCTAGCTACGCGTATGGGATTTTTATTCCTTGCTTTCTAGTTTGACGATGGCCTCTGCAATATCGCCGCCGCATTCCTGCAATGCCGCGGTTGCCTGTTCCCTGCTGCAACCGGTTTTTTCCATAATAAGCTTCACATCCTCTTTGAGGATGCTTTCTTCCTTTCGCACGTTGCCGGCTACCTGAAAGGATACCTGCCCCTGCATCTTGATTTGCGTAACCTGGGGATCCTCCACAATGAGGTTTCCTTCCTCCAACTCGATAACCACGCGTTTGGCCGATACGTTCTCGGATTGGATGCCCATCTGGTGCATGAGTTTTTCCATCTGTTTGGGGTTCATGCCCGGCATCATGTGAAAACTTCCTTTTTCTCGGTTTTCCGGATCTCCACCCGTCGCATTGCGGTTATCTTCTTTGCCGCGTTATACAGATGCGATACGAATCTCCCATACAGGATCGCCTGCATCAGTTCATCGTACGTGAGCGGGCGGGCCTGTTCTATCACGTTTTCTATAATTACCTTCCGGGTATTCCGGATGGTCGTCTCGCTTATCCGGCCTGCCGTAATCGCAATGACCTTGATACGTAGCTCCTGCTCGTCCTTCGTCTGCACGTCCACATTCATATGCAGCAGCGTTTTTCCCCTTCGCGCAAACGTGCGTATATACGATGGCGAAACCTCGTGTCCGATAAGCGCAGTTTTTCCTTTACCGCCTTCTACGCCGATCACACGGAATTGCAGGGTGGTAAAAAAGGCGTTCTGGGATCCGGAGGATATGAGCTCATTCAATCCAACGCGCAGAACACGGTTAACAATATGCCGTTCTTCGTTGGCCGCGACTTCCCCGATTTCCTGTTGCTCAAACAATGGCGGAGCCAGTACCGGAAACCACGTTTTCAGTTTCCATTTGTCAATTACCTTGGTTTTCTTGGCCATGCTTTCCCTCTATCGCACCAGCAATGCTGCTTTCTCTGGATCGTAGCGCCAGCCTGCCGGCAGTTTTCCTACGCGTGTATAATAGTGTACCAGCCGCTGAATCTTGGCTTCTGTCCGAGCCAGCCGTGTCCGGTTGTGCCTATCCTTTTTGGCATTTTTCAGATGCCCCTGCAGCCGTACGGCCTTGCGGATAAGATTGATCAGGTCCTCTGGGTAGGTCAAGGGCACGTTCTCCTTCCGCAACAGCCGGCCCATGGAAATGCCCAGTGCAGCCCTGATGCTGGGAACCGCGTGCTGGTCCCGGAGAATCTGCCCGATACGGGCAGGCGGCACCCCTTCCTTCCGGAGATGGAGTATCCGCTCCTGGATTTCTTCCGGCTTCTGCTCCAACCAGGCCGGTGCGGTTTTGTCCTTAGGCCGTTTTCGGCCGGATTTCCCCTTTTTTTTCG
This sequence comes from Candidatus Bilamarchaeaceae archaeon, assembly GCA_035289085.1. Lineage (GTDB taxonomy): Archaea > Micrarchaeota > Micrarchaeia > Anstonellales > Bilamarchaeaceae > DATDYG01. Next base: position 3,263 of record DATDYG010000124.1, read on the forward strand.
AATGCATTCGTGCCATATTACAACCTAATACGCATATTTTTCAGATGCCTGACAAGCGCTAAAAGAGATTTATACCTATGTGAAAGTTTGTTTTTTAAGGATATGCTTTGGGCGAACGTCTGACGGTGCCCTGCCGGAACGAAGATAGGATCATAGCCAAATCCCTGCTTTCCATTGGCGCGGAGTGCCATGCGGCCATTGCACCTGCCTCTGAATATCCGTATTCCTTTGGAAGTCGCCAGGGCAATAGTTGTTCCAAAGTAGGCTTTCCTATTTCTTATCCCTTTCATCAGTTTCAGAATCCCCCGATATCCCAGTTTGCCCTCCGTCCATGCCGAATACGTGCCTGGGAATCCCCTCAACGCATCAATAAACAGTCCGCTGTCCTCCACAAAGACCGGTTTTTTCAGCCTGGCATACGCCGCCGCTGCCGCATCCACTGCAATCTCCTCCAACCGGTCGCTGCGTATCTCGGTATGCGAAAAAGAAAAATGCCGGATGGTCACTCCTTCCGCCGCCAGTATCCGTTTCGCTTCCTGGAATTTGTTTTTGTTTCCCGTCGCAAAATAGAGCATGCTTTATAAAAGGTAACAAAAAATAAAAACTACATGCCCCAACCCAAAGAAGCTTCCGCTCCACCCCGTCCGCCGGATAAAAAAACCGCGGCGCTCCTGAAAAAGATCGACGAGGCATTCTTCACCTTCCGCTTCTATCCGGTGGCCGTTAAGGCGGACGCGAAGAAAGAGGCGTTCGAGTTTCTGCAGCAGACGTACAAAACAGGTGACGAGCCGGTCCGCCAGCTGATCCTCTACCAGTTCCATGAGCATCTTTCCAAGGCGCAGGAGCTGAAGACGATGCAGAATTTTGAATTTTTCAAGCGGCTGAATCCGAATGCCGAGGCTGCGCAACTGCGCATCCAGGTCTATCGTTCGATGTTCAACTACCATTCCTCCCTGGAAGGGCTGGTGGAACTGCTGCATCTGCTCGGCAACTTGGGCGGGGACGATGCGGCCAAGCTGCTCACCCACCACCTCTCCTTCTATTCCAATATCGAAACCGAAGGGATGCACCTGCTGCGCAATGCCGCCATTGATGCGCTGGCCCACTGCCCTTCGCCGTATGCCATCCGCAGCCTTATCCGGTATGTGCGCTATGTCGATAATGAAGCGTTGCTGCACCGCATCCTGGATGCGCTCGGCCAGGTCGATAAAAAACTGGATACGCTGAAACTGCCCGCCTGGGAAAAGAAGAAGCTCCGTGAAGAAATCGCGCATGTGCTTTCGCAGGAATCCAAGGGCACGCATTACGGATAAACCCGTTGCCGTCAAACTGTTATAAAAGATGGTTTTTTAAATATTTTGGTACACAATATGATTAACTATTAATACTAAAATGAGAGGTGTATCTATGGGTGCTGCAGCAGTTCAAGTTAGTGGTGGACCGAAATACGAAAGAACAACTGATCTAAGAAGGATGCTAACTCATAAGCTACTTGATGAAGCCATTCGTAAAGATTGGGGAAATATTAGAGAATTCCTACCTGCCAGAACAGCGACCAGTCTTAGATATGAGAGAGCTGCAAAGACGGCAGTAGCTTGGAACGAAGGCGGAAGAGAAACAACAATAGATTTGCCTCTTGAAAATGGATGGTATGTACCAGACGGAAACCCATTTGCTATTCCAAACGGCAAGCCAAGTAATCGCAGTGATCCCGAAGCCCATTATCTTGTTCGTCATCAGAATAGAAAATTCAGCGGCTCTCTTGCCCGCGACGTCTACGACTACTACAGGCGTTACGTCTATGCGTGCACCGGCTGGTCCGTTGACTCGGGGGTGGCGTTGGCTGCCCACGAGTCTCGAGTTTCCAGTCTCGGAACGCTGGATGCGGGACACGAAACTGCTTTGACCGCGCAGCTGGTCGCATTGCCCGAAGAAAAGCTGGTTGAAGTTGCCGATCCAAACGCCTTACTGCAAAGGGCGGAACAACTAGAAACGGCAGGCAGCACACCAAGGGAAAAACTTAGAGATATCCTGACAGTGGCAGTCTATGCGCAGTTGATTCAACCCATACTGGACGAAGCAGTTTTTCTAAGAGCATTGGCAAAAAAAATACAGGCAATACAGAAAGAGTGCCTCACGGATAAACCAGCTGCTGGCTGCACTGGGAATCCTCCACAAACAGGCCGGCAATGAACAGCTTGAAGTACCCCAGCCAGGGGATGCGGGCGATCACTTTCCCTTTTGTCTGCCCCTCTGCTACCGGTGCATTGCCCTCGTTAAGGAAATAGTCAAATATCTGGATGTCCAGCAGCGGATTGTTATCGCCTTTGGTGAGATAATACCGGTCTCCTTCCACATTCAATATAATATACGTCCGGTGCACGATATCCCCAATCCGCGCAAAATAATCACCGCTGCCGGGCGCATATACCAATATGTCATTGCTTGAACGTATCGGATAGTTCCGTCCATCGTAATCCAAGCTTTCCACGCATGCCGTGTTTTCCCCGGTCTGCTCTATACGGCACGTTGTATAATGGAAGGTGAGCGGCCCGCGGCTTTCCAGCACTTCTTCCGGGCGGTTCCGCCATTCGTTGCATACGTCATCGTTGAAGACCCTGCAATAGCTAAATATTGATCCTCTGACGGATTGCTCCTGCGTACGATAATGGATAACCGCTTCTCCCTGCAGTGCCTGAAACTCTTCTGCAGTCAACGTAATTTCCGGTGCCTGGAGCGGTGCACCTTGCACCACCACGAAATCGCCGCGATCGAGATTCGGAAGCATGCTGCAGGAAGCTACGGCAGAAAGCGGAGCAGAGGTGTTCAGCACCCAACCCACCCCGAACCATAGGACCAGCGCAATCGCCAGCGCCTTCAGCGTATCGATCGCTTCGTGCCTCCATCCCCTTTCCTTGGCACCCTGGCGGATTTCCAAAGCTACGATAAAAAAGATAAGCAGTGCGATGAGGACGCCTACCAGCACCTGGCGGGTCCAAATATAAATAATAAGGAGCAGCAGGAGAATCCCTGCCTGTGCCCACGGATTTTTCCAGAGGGTCTCCCAATCCTGCTTCATTTCTTTTTCACGCTGGTGCTAAAGGTTTTCGCAAATTCCTTTACCTCTTCCGTGGCTTCTTCCAGTGTCTTCATGAATACGTCCTTTGCTTTCTTGCCCTTTGTGCGCACCACCAGCTGCGGGCGTTCCAATATCGGATGATCCTGCTTGTACGCGGCAAATTCCACGCTCTTGTCGGCATTCAGCTTTTCCACCAGCCAGTTCAACAACGCCTTATCCGCATCGATCTTGGCCTCGAACCAGTGGGTTTCGTTTTTTATGATCTCCACATCCATAACATTCACTCTCAGCTTATAAATAGCACAATAGTTGGTGGTTCGAAACCTATTTAATGCTATAGTAAATGATTTAAAATCGACCTCTTCCAAGGCAACAAGAAGCCATTCTTCCTATCCACCTGCAGGGACACGGACTTCTACACACCCCCTGCCGCATCAGCCGCTAAACCATACGGGTGCCGGAGGAGATCCCGGATGAGCCCTATCACCTCTTTGCCGGTGATATGGCCCAATTTCCCTTCCCGGGCCGAAATTTCATCAAATTTTTTTACGGTATCCCTTTTCTTTCCATATACCAAAATCGGCACCTTATCGTCGGAATGCGCTTTTTGGATACACGGCGTAGCATGATCCCCAGTAACAACCAGAGAGACCTGGCTCTTTCTTAATGCGGCTACCAATTCCTTGTCTATCCGTTCCAGCATCTTCACCTTGCCTTTAAAATCGCCGTCGTGGCCGAAGGAATCCGCTGCCTTCACGTGAATAAAAACCAGGTCATATTTCCTGCTTGCCCGTACCGCTGCCCTGGCCTTTGCTTTCAGATCCGTTTCCGCCGTTCCGGTCGCTCCTTTTACCTTCAGTACGTCCATACCGATATAACGCGCTACGCCTTTGTACAATGCGCCGCCAGCAATGCACGCGCCGCGAATGCCGAAGCGTTTTTGCAATGGAGGCACGTTCCTATAACTGCCGGCACTCCGCAACAATACCGTATTGGCCGGCAGTTTCCGTCCTTTGTTGACCGGATTCCGTTCCAATTTTTCCTTCACTGCCTTTGTAAATTGGTCAACAATACGGGCGGTTTTCCGGGCTTCCG
>DATDYG010000125.1:0-6724 GCA_035289085.1 Candidatus Bilamarchaeaceae archaeon
CGTGGTTTCCCGGGATGATTACCACTTCAATATGATCGGGCAGTTTTTCTATAAAATCGTCAAATATGGCATACTGCTTGTAAATATCCGGTACGCTCAATTCCTTGATGTGGTTGGGATATACGCCCACGCCGTCTACCACGTCTCCGGCCAGCAAAAGGTATTTCACCTTGGCCGCCAATTCTCTGGCCTCCCCCTTCCCGCGGATCCATTCCACGAAACGGTCGAGGTATTTATGCAAAAAATAGCGCGAACCGAAATGGGTGTCCGAAATATACACCGCGGCCAGATCCCGTTCGCTCCGCTTGCGTTCGCGCAGCACCGGTATCTCCGCCCATTCCACCTCCTCTGCAATGATGTACGGCTCCAGTACCTTTCCGGATATAGCGATGGTATCGTCCAGCACAATCTCCTTGGATTTTTGGAACAATTTTTCCTTCGCACGGGAACTGGAGATGATCACCCGTCCACGTCCCGTCAGATCCTCCACCTCCAAAAACAGATTGCCTTTCTTGGTAATTCGCTTTTCATATACCATAGCAATAATGCGTACCTTTTCTCCGACATGCCGGGGGAGGTCTGCGATGTCCACCTGCGGGTAGTTTGAACGGGATGCCTGAAGCAGCCGAGCCAGCCGTTCGTAGCGGTTGCGGAAATGCTGAATAAAGTCTTCGGTTTCCCCCTTGGTCCGTTCGGTATGGGTGGAGCCACGGATCACTTCCATATCCGCGTCGTATTCCTTGGCCACCGGCTGAAAAGAAGCCGTTGTCCGGACTTCCACGGGACGGGAATGGATGATTTTTTCCACATCTTCCTTGGATAAGAATGGATCGGAAACTTGAAGAAGCCGGTCGGTTTCCTGTTCTGTCAACTGGCCCAGCAGCTGCTCTGCTTCCAGGGAAATGCGTATTCCTTTGTTGAAAAATCTTTGTCGTCGGCTATCCGTCTCCCCCACGGCAATCCTCCCCCGGGTATCTCCGGCTAATTTTTTACTGCTTCCAATGCACTGATGATGGCCCAGATCTGCGTGCGGGCATGTGGAGGCATATTAATATCATCGCTGATGGATTCGATAAGATAGATGGTAGCGCTCACTTTAACGTTGTGTTCCTCAGAAGATTCCAGCCGCTGCCGGGCCTCGGTTAGTGTTTTCCGGATATTCTTGGGGACCGTAGTATCGGTAAGCAAGCCTTCCATGAGTTCGATGATCTCTTGAATTTTTTTATCCATTCCTATCGCCCCGCAAAACAAAGGAATAATCCTTTAATAAGAAAAGAATTATAAATCGGGCCCAGGGGGATTCTCATTTTAGCAAGCCACCTTTTGCCGAGCTTTTTGGCAAAAAGCGAGTTTGAACCCTCGGCCTACAGCTTTCAACTCCACCCTTTTAGCAAGCGGGTTTTGATCCAACTTTTTCTAAAAGTTGGAATAGAAGGCTGTCGCTCTATCCATTGCAGGAAACTTTTACTAAAAGTTTCAAACTGAGCTATGGGCCCGTCTATCTATACTATCTTGAAAGGCATTTAAAAATTAGTTATCCGAAAAGCTAAAATTCCTCTCCCTCTCCCTCTTCCTGGTCTTCCCATTCCTCATCATCAAAGTCTTCCTCTTCCCAATCCTCTTCTTCCTGAATACCGAAGGGGTTCAGTGGTTTTGGCCGCATCGTTTTCACCTTGTTAAATTAACTGACCATGCTATTCATCAAAACTATTATAAAGCTTCCTTCAAGCCCTGCTGGTTTTAAATCATTCTCTTCCACAACGTATTTTCACGGGCTCATAGCTCAGAAAACCTTTTTAGATAAAAAGGTTTTATCCAAAAACCGATTTGCTAAAAGGTTGAGTAATAGCAGAGCGCCTGATTTGCACTCAGGAGGCCGGGGGTGCGAGTCCGCCTTTTTCATAAAAAGGCGGCCCAAAAACCGTTGGGTTAAACGCAAATCCCCCTGAGTCCATGAACCTTTTTAGGAAAAAGTTTTGAGTGAACGACATTTCGTTCACTGCTCTCCAGCCTAGCTGGAGATCACCAAAAACTAACATGCTAAAATGGACTGTTTTGAACGGAACGCCGTTCAATCGGAGGTCCATCTATTTTATATTTGATTTGAACGTAAGCCAGGCATGGACAATCATATAAGTGGAATCCTGCAAATCGTTTTTGCAATTGCCATCGTCCTACTCGTTCTTTCGATCAGCCAGGAAATCGAACGGTTCAAGGAACTGGGGTATTTAGGCGTATTTGTTATTTCCCTGCTAAGTGCCGCCACCATCTTCATCCCTTCCCCGGGCTGGGCTGTCGTTATCGTAATGGCTACCATCCTGGATCCGGTTTTGGTCGGCATCGTAGGCGGCGTAGGCGCCGGCTTGGGGGAAATTACGGGTTACATTGCCGGTTCGGGAGCCAAGGATATCACCCACGCCAACCAATATCTGAAGAAATACAAAGAATGGATCCGGCAACACAGCCTGCTCGCTGTTTTTGTCCTTGCCTTTATCCCCAATCCCTTCTTTGACGTAGCTGGCTTGGCTGCCGGCACCCTCGGCATTTCTTGGAAACGCTTTTTACTGGGTTGCATAGCTGGAAGAACATTGCGCTATGTATTGCTAGCCCTTTTAGGCGTCTTTTCGTTACAATACATTTAAGCTTTCTGGCGCCTTTTTAAAACATTGGATGGTTTATTCTAATTTATTAGCGGGATAGGGGAGTCTGGAGTTCCCGCTGGACGATTCTTTTAGCGAATTCGTTTTGATGAAACTTTTCCTAAAAGTTTCGGGCGAAGCTCATAACCCAGAGGTCGGTGGTTCAAATCCACCTCCCGCTATATTCTTTTATTTTTCATAAAAATGAAGAAGGTGAAATCCCATCATGCCTGTGCTTGTCTTCAGCTCCAAAGTGACTGCAAGCAACAGTATTGCGCAGCAGCTCATTCCCATGGGGTTTGAGCAAGTAACCCATCACGAGTGGAAAAAAGGCGACGTACGATTAATCGACTGCCAGAGTGAAAGCATCCTTGATATTCCCACGGATTTCGATACCGATTATATTCTTGTCCTCAGCTCGCATAAGATGAAGCAGCCTACACCGATGTTTACCGTGCATTTTCCCGGAAACTGGAACGAAGCCCAGTTTGGCGGAACTCCAAAAACGCTGAACGTTGCCTATGCAAGCAAATTGAAGCAGCTATTGCTGGAAATAGAAAAGGCCAGCAGTTCCAGCATCGGATGGCCCGTGAACATTGAAGTTGACCATCACGGTCCGACGATCCACGTTCCCATCCTTTACGTGGAACTGGGTAGCAGCGAAAACGAATGGGGAAACCCGGAAGCAGGGAAGGTCATTGCAAAAGGCATAAGCGAAGCGATTAAACGGAACGAACGATACAAAACATTTTTCGGAATGGGCGGAGGCCATTATGCCCAACAGTTTTTCCAATATGTTAAAGAAAGCGAATGGGCCGCGGGCCACATCCTTCCCAAATACCATCTGTCCTCGCTGGATGAACCGCTTTTCAGGCAGGCTATCGAAAAGAACGTGGAACCGGTGGAAAAAGTCCTGGTACTGAAAGAAGAAACCAGTGCGAAGGACAGGGAAAAAGTAAAACAATTATGTGAAAAATTCAAGCTAGCATACGAAGAATTACGGTAATTCATCTTGGCCGGAATTTTAATAAAAAGAGCAAAAGGAAAGCACCGCCCAGCACAACGACAGGCAACGTGGCGGAAGGCGCTTCATACGGCAGGCTGGGCCGGGCGCTTTCATTGATGGGCAGTCCCTCTTCCGTAGTCCTGTTATCCGCGGAAAGTGCGCGGCTCAGGATTTCCTCTTGAAATACATATTCACCGTTAAAATCATCATACAGCCGCAGCGTAAGGTTGTGCCATCCTTTTCCTTCATAGGTAAAGTTGAATGTATGCAGGAAGCCATGGTTCTCCTCGCCCAGGAGGGGAGGGGAATACGTGCCCTGGGAGTGGTTTGCTCCGTGCGTGGCATTCAGCGGCAGGGCGATCACATGCTCTACCCCATATGTATCTGTGGATACATCGAATTCACGGAAACGGACTTCCTCGATAAACGTGCCGTCCAACCCCATTTCTCCAAGATAAAACTGTTTCCGCGAAAATACCATGCTGTCAAAACGGTTGTTGCGGAACCATTGTTCGTTCAGCAGCGGCCGGACCATGAAAAAGGCCGGTTCCCCTGCTTCTACGGTGTAACTGGAATAATCCTCAAACGCCTTGCTCACTACGAACTCCTCTATGCGCTGCCGCGTGCCCCATTCGCATGCTCCCCCCTCTCCGCTGGGATTGTTGGGGTATAGGATGTAATCGTATGTCGCGCTAACGGTTCCTGCCAGATTCACATACAGGACTTCGCTGCCATTGGATTCGGATAGGGGCAGCGTATCCGGTACGTCGATAAGGAAAGGGGTGGTTTCATCCAGCGGTACGCTCTCTATTACGTCCCGAAAAGTAAACGCAATGCTTCCGTCCATGCCACCATCCAAAAATTCCAGCACGATCTGATCCGGGCAGGGCCTTTCTTCGGTTTCCCCCACCACCCTCCCCTGCAGATAGCTGGCGGCCAACACCCATACCAACCGGTTATCCTCCTCCGCCGAAATACGCCGATCCACGCTGGGCATCATTGTCAGCGCTTCCCCGTCCGCATAGAAAAAAGGATCCAGCACGGTGCCGGGGTATTGCTCTCCTAAACTTGCGGCATAGGTGGAGGATAATGTGGTACCTACCACATTCAAATTATGCCCTTCCACACTGGCGTGGGGCGGCTCTGCGAATGCGCCAAAGGCTACCGTTGCCATTACCAACGCCCATATCCATCTCATAAAATCTGCTTCAATGTATCGATCGTAATGAATTCGATTTTCCCGGTCTGCTCCTGTAATATCATAATCGCATTTTCCTTCTCCGGCAATCTTTTGTGGATATCCTCCTTTTCCTGCATATCCTCGATCAGGAGGTACGCCTTTTTCTTAAACCGGTCCCCAAAAAACCCAACCTCAAAGTCCCGGGTAATGATCACATTGCCCCGTATGGTGAACGAGATTCCGTTTTCAATCAATGTTTCCCGTACCATGCGGCGGAGCACATTCTTTCGTACATCCCCTTTATTTCGAAGCTGGTAGTAACCCCTATAACTTTCCACCTCGCCCCTGTCCATCAATGTTTTTAGTATCGCCTCTACGTTTCCTTCGGTCACCTCCGCGTCTTCCGTAACATGCTGTTTTAGTGCCCGTGCAAATTCCTTGGCTGTTATCGGTCCGGTGATGCCCTGCTCCAGGGGTATCTTCTGGAACAGTGCCAGTGCCTTGGTCGGTGTAAGTTTTACGTCCTTACGGATCTCCCGTCCTACATCGCCAAAACGGATCTTATACGTGGGTCGGCGGGCCATCCGCGCCAATGCAAACACCAGCGCCACCATAAGCAGCCCCGGTATCCCGTAGCGGATGTATGCATCCACCAAACCCTGCTGTTCATGCTGAACAGGGATATAGTAGACCTGCTGCATCCATTGAATCACAAAAATGTTCTCGCCGGGCTGAAGGCGGGTTGGTATGGTGACGCTGCCGTCCTGTATGAAGTATTCCCGTTGTATGTTGGAATGGTTCAATCGCGCCAGTATCCGCCCACTTTCCATCGGTGCACCATCCAACGTCACATTAAATACGTACTTGTTTCCCCTGACTTCCTGCAGGCGGACGTTCAATTCCTTTACGTGCAGCCATCCCGTAGCCCGTTCTCCTACGCTGTCCACCACCCGCAGGATGTATTCACCGGGTTCGGTAAACTGGGGACGTAAAAAGAACAGCTGCGGCTCGGTAATTCTTCCCAATCGTTCCTGGTAGGTCAATACCCCATCGTGCTCGGCCTGGAAAAACACATCTCCGGTAGCATCATTCAATGCAAAAGCAATCTCGCCCTTCTCCCCCGGGAAAACGGAATCCGGCGTAGCGTTGATCCTGGCTGTAGGTAACAGTACAGGGCTATCGTAGAGCGTTGTATTCTGTGCAAAGGTCGTGGAAAAGGAATAAAACAGGCGAAGGTGAGTGGCGTTGCCGAGGAAGACCACAAGCGTGCCATTTCCTGGAGACAATGCCCACGTTTTTCTGTCCACTTGTGCCCACCGCTGTTCTAATATATCCTCCAGCAGGAAGGAACGGTTGTTTTCATAGCTTTCATCCAACGTGCTTTCATATATTATCAGCCGTTGGCGTTGTTCGTCGTTCAAGCTATCATACCAATTTTGGTTTTTGATCCCGTTCTGGATTATCAAATCCTTATGCCCCACATATAGCATGGTAACGTTGGGGGCATCTAAGCTTCTCAATGCATAGGCGGGCATGGCACCCGCCGGAACCACGTAAATGCCCTCCTGTACATCGCTCAATCGGCCTACCACGTTTACATCGTATCCATATGCGTACAAGGCACTAAACCCATCCACAAACGCGTCAAACTGCTGGATCCCAATAGCATCCGGTTCGGAAAGTATGGATACCCTTGTTTGTGGCGTTTCATTCAATGATACCAGCACTGCTTCTCCATGGCCTGTGGAAGAATAGGTGAGATAGCCGTATTCCCCTGCCCGCCCCCAGTTGCTTATGGTCAGGCTGGGCATCGGGCTGGCCAATTCCTCCGGCGCCGCCGAACCCGGCAGCCAAAGCAGGAATCCCACTACCCCCAAAAGGATCACTACGCCAACTATC
>DATDYG010000126.1:0-13321 GCA_035289085.1 Candidatus Bilamarchaeaceae archaeon
TATTTATACAAGATATGCTATAAAAAATACATGAAACGGTTTATCTCAAAAGGATTTAATTGGCTATTCGCTGACATACATCGACTCTGGTGGTTAGCAATACTTTTGCTTCCGCTGCTTGCCTTCTTCTTAGACAAAAATTTTCTTATACCGATACTTAGTTTATTAATAGCATTTCCAATCGTAGAGTTTGTGTTCGGATTTTTAGGGATTTTTGTAGAGGGAAGAGGACAGAAGACGGCCGCTTCTGGTAATCTTTATACTACGAAGATAAAGGCATTTCCTGCTTTCGTAACTGAGATAATCGCCGTAGCATATTTTAGCATGTGGTTAGAACAACTAGTAGGAGAATACCTATCAACAGCATTAAACAGTGTCATTGTTGTGTATTTTATTTTGGGTTGTCTATACATTTACTATTATTTTTGGGGTAGTAAAAGATAGGACATTTATGTACTTACTTGCATTTCCCTAATCCTTTCCAGCAGTTTGCCATCCTGTGCCCTTTCAATGCTTCTATAAAGCTCATCCTTGCTCGTGTAAATGTAGGTCATCGTTGTCTGTAATCTCAAGTGTCTGGCAAACTTGTTCGTTAGCACTACATTGCCGTTGTTCTTCCTGGCATGGTTGGTTATTGCATAGTGCCGCAGTGAGTGAGTTGTGAGTCTTGTCAGGGTTCTGGGTTTTGCATCATTGGAATAGCCGTAAATCTCGTATAGCTTCGCCTTCTGAATGTACCTTTCAAATGCCTGTCTTGCACAGCTTGCAGACATGTGATGATCTTCGACAAAGAAAAGATGACCTTTAGCCTGTATGATCTGAGTCTCGAAGTTTTGGATGTATTTTAACGTCGCATCAAATAGCTGCTCTGGAATAATGAGAAAGTTCAACGTCTTGGCTTTCTCTGTTTCTATCCTCAGTTCTCTTGTTTTCAGGTTAATGTCCTTGATATGAACTTTTATAGCTTCACCTATTCTCAGCCCTAAGACTGCCTGATAACTGAAAAGCAACTGGAAACGTTGGTCATCCACTACACTAAAGAACTTCTGTAACTCCTCATCAGTAAATCCTTTATTCATCGTTCCATATTTAGGCGTTCTTCTCCTCAAAAACCGGCTTTTCCTTGCTTCTGAAAAAATAGTTATTGCTTCAACAAGTCTGTCTTTCGCTGCGTATCTCGCTATGAACTCGAATTGTTGTTTGATTTTTGGCCAATTGTTTGTTAAGTTGTGTTGTATTTCGCTCCTACTGCAAGACTCAGAACTCAAGACACCGAACAGCTCTTGGGTCTGCCTATGCACATTTTCGCTTACCTGGTTCTTACACTCTAAACTCGGTACCGAATACGACGAGACACTAGACTCTAGACCCAAGACTTTTTCTTTACTCAGACCGCACGTCAATCCTCATCGCGTAGGCCGTGGCCTTGCGGCTTAGGGCTTAGCTCGGCGATCACCTTAGTCATCATTGTAAAATAAATTGTGACATAGTTATTTAAAGGCTAAGCGCTTTTTCTAGCCAATAGGTTTATAAAGTGTTTATTTATATATTTATATGGTAATAATATGAGCGCACTCAGGCATTTCCATAAACCGGATAGAGACGTTATCACATTTTCGCCCATGATTTCAAGGGCAACGGCAGAGTACGGTGGCCGCTTCCCCAGTTCGCCATAGCACCGATGATCGACAGCATGCGGCTGCGACCGACGCATCGCGTCCTTACCATTGCCGCATACGGAAGAGGGCTGGTGTTTTTGCCGTTTTGCGCAGAGGTGATCGCCATCGATAGAGACGAGCACCAGCTGGCGTACAACCAGCTCACCCGTGCCCTGGCCATGGCAACGGACCGTTTTGAGTTCCTGGAACTGTTGGGGCATATGTTGAGCTCACCGGCCCAACGAAGAGCGGCAGGCATAGAGGACACGCGGAGGATAGCAAGGGGGGCGGAATTGATTGCGACCCATGTGCCGGCGGACCAGAGAGAACGGGCACGGGAGATTTTTTTGACGGGAAACCTGGACTCCTGGCAGGAACATCATGGCATAGATCGGGTAGGACAAAGGGTGACGATCGATGCCGGACGGGTAGCCCGGAAGCTATTCCCGCACGTGGAAAGCGATGAACAGTATAACGCTGCCAGGGAAAGAATTAGACGTGGGGCATGCAGGATAGTAAAGGCAGAATTGCCGGAGGACGTAGAGGGGCTGGATAAGGAGGGCTTCGACCGGATATTTTTGGACAATGTTTTCACATTTATATATACAGAAAAAAGAACCGGAGCCCGCCGATGGGTAGATGGATGCATACGGGGGCTTCGCAGCCTGTTGCGAGATGGGGACAGTTTCATGGTGGAGCTTGAGCATAGCAACGATGGGTTTTACATGGAACATGTGAATCCAAGAAATGCGCGCATTCTGGGGCAGTTTGATAGCCAAGGTTGGCGTTATACGATTTTCCAATAGGGCAGAAGCGCAACGGTTAAATTTCTAATGTTTCCATTATAGGATGGGTATATTCCATGACTCCACAGAGCGGCATTCATCGACTGGTATCGCTTACTTTTGACGAGGACCCCAAGGTACGGAAGGACGCGGCCCAGGAACTGGGAAGGATCGACGATCCGGCTGCATTGTTCGCGCTGATAGAACTGAGCTATGACAAGGACGGGAACGTGAAGAAGGCGGCCCAGGAGATTCTGAAGCAGAAGAAGGCCCAGGAACAGGAAGTGATGAGTTTTGCCGAGCTGTTTTCGGCGGGCAGGAAATTCGCCGAACCCAAGAAGGCGGCAGACCTGCAAAAACACAAGGACCGGGTGCTTTCGCCGATTACGCAGCTGTTCGAGAAACGGCTGGGCAAGGAAAAAGCCGAGGCGGTACAGAGCAGGATGATGCCGACCATTGAGAAGATATATTCCAAGATTACCGATAAGCGTCCGCGCAGCGGCGAGGGGGAACGGCAGGTTATGCAGGAATTCCTCACGAGCTACCTGGAGGCCATCGAGAGCATCGAACAGCCAGGCAGCGACGGCGCATCGGCATACCAGGTGGAGGAAGTGGAACCGTCGCTGGAGGAAGACCTGGAGGAGGTAGGGCGGGTGAAGGCAGTGGGGAAGATCGACCGGGAATCACTGGAACTGGTAGAGGAGGAAACACTGGAGCCCGGGGAAGCAGCAGTAGCGCACAAATTGCCGGACAGTATATTCAAAAAAGCATACGAAACGATGATGCTTTCCGACGGCGATGAGAGGGTAATGCGGAAGGAGATGAAACGGATGCTGCAGGAGGTGGAACGGGATGTACGCCTGGCATTCCATCTGGCCCGGAAACATTTCAAGGAAACCAGGATCACGCAGCTGCCCAAGCTCCGGGACGGGATGCGCAATATAAATACCGAGGTGTTAAACGTACAGCAGCGGGAGCATATTGAGTATCCGAAAGGGAAACAGAAAAAACTGCTTACCCGTTTGGTCGTCAGCGATGCGGAAGGGGGAGAAGGGGTTGTTTACCTCTTTGATGACCGCGGTGCCTGGATCCAGGAAGGGATGGAGATCCGCATGGTGAGAGGACATGTGAAAAGCTTTGAGTTCTCATCGGAAACCGCGCTTACGATAGGAAAAAAAGGCAATGTATACATTGTAGTGTAGGGGTGTAAAAATGGAACTAACCAAGTATGAAGAAGCCAGACTCATTGGCGCACGGTCGCTGCAGCTGTCCGAGGGAGCGCCGCCGCTGGTAGAGGTAGAGTCCAGATTGACTTTTATCGAGGTAGCGGAAAAGGAACTGAAGGAAGGCGTGCTGCCCTTAGTGGTTGTTTCCGATGGAGGAAGAAACTAGCCCGATGGCATAGCCACGGCCTTCCTCCCGGAGAAGGATGTGTTTTTGTTGGTCTACCCAGTAGGTGATGTATTCTGCCTCCTCCTTGGTATGAAGGGTAGCGGTTACCTTATAGGCCGGACGACCGGCAACCGTTTCCATGCCCGTGGTGCGCAGCTCAATCTCGGAAAGAGAGGAGTCGGCAGAAGAAAATGAAAGGTAGGAGACCGCCTGCCACTCCCAGTTTTCGTTTACCGCCAGCATCCAGGGCCGGAAGAAGTAGATGAGCGGATTTTCCAGCGAGAGGTTAATACCACTTTGATCGTTACCCTGGGGATTCAGGCAGGTGGGCGTCTTGTTTTGGGATTCGCTGATATAGATGTTCGTGCAGTTTTCGTGCTGGCCGATGAGATAGGTTACCGTAAAATTAAGCGGGGGATCGGAAAGGTTGCTTTCCACCCGGTAGCGGTAGAATTCTCCGGCCTGAAGCGCCATCGGCTGTTTTTGCAGGGGCTCTTCCTGGAAAAGGATGCGCGGAGGATCCGAAGGTGCAAAGGATAGGGAAAGAAATATTAAAATCGCTAGAATGCCCATCGATAGAAATGCATATAACGCAAAATCCGAGAGATTACTGATGGCGGGCAATTTTCCCGAAACGGGCATAGGGTTTGGAGGTCTTTTGTTGGATCTCATGGAAAATGACCTGGGATACCTGCATGCCGGCATGGAGCTTAACACTAAACGGGGCAAAGTTGACGATTTCCAGAATCTGGTGGTTGTCGCTGCCGGGTTGGACGAGGGCAGCGGTAATATGGACGCTTAATCCCATGCGGGCATAGCGCGATCGTCCTTCCAGCATGCCCAGGATATCCGGGGCCAGTTTGATTTTTTCCACTGTTTTCCCCAGGCAGACTTCACCGGGTTGCAGCGTGATGCTTTTGGCCCTGATTTTACGGGTCGCCTGGTGAAAACCGGTTTTTTTCAGATCGACGGTTTTGCCTTGGTACGCTTCCTTGAATACCCACCACTCGTTGCTCAATGTTAAGTCCACGCTGGCCGGACCAACCTGGTTTTTCTGGAATGGGGTTATTTTAATCCGGCCCTGGCGGATCGCCCGGAGGATATCCCGATCAGAAAACAGCATGGTAAATTTATCGGCGGCTAGGAATAAAAGGCTTGGCGTGTTGAATAGTTTATGCAACGGGTGAAGATCATTCCCAACAAACAAAAACCTTGGGCCGTCAAGCTTGCCCGGCAGGCAAAAAGGTACTTGTATGGTAAAGTGCAGTACGTTCAAAAAAAAGCAGATGCTACGATTTGCATTGGAGGGGATGGAACGATTTATTATGCGAACTACCGCGGACAATTGGAAGGAAAGGTAATCGGCATAGGCAGCGGGAGCAGCCACGTCTGCCAGTGCACGAATAAGAACTGGAGGAAAAAACTCCCGCAGTTGCTTCGCTCAAAAGGAGGGAAACGGATAACGCTAAATGCGAACAAAACGAATGCCATCAGCGATGTGGTGATCCATACGCACGACTACCGCGTCATCCGGATATACGGAAAGGCAGGAACGAGGAAATTTAGTTTTGAAGGCGATGGGATAATCGTTGCAACGCCGACAGGTTCGACCGCATACGCCTATTCCGCAGGAGGACCGAGGATAGCGCCGGATAAAAAATTAATTTTATTGGTACCCATCTGCCCGTACCAACGGACGTTCACGCCGCTCCGGGTTTCTCCCAAAAGCAGGATAAGCCTATGGGCGGACCGGACAAGCGACCTGATTGTCGATGGGATTTTGATCGGAAGGCTGAAAAAAGGAGAGAAAGTTAAGGTAAAGGCTGGAAAGGAAATTATATTTGCTTAGATGATAGTATGAAATCAAAAAGAGTTTACAGGAAATGCAAAAATTTATGAAAGGTAAAAACAATAATTAAAAATACATTCTAATTTTGCTTTTGTATTCTTCTAATAGTTGTTTTTCTTCCGGACTGAGCAACGCTTTTTGTTTCTCCCAGGTAGCCAGCTGTTCGGGCGAAAGGTGAACATACAACATATCGTTCGCCTGGATGTCTTTGCCGTATACCGGACCTTCGCAGGCAACTGCCACCTGCATACCGGCGGTGGCCTCTTCCAGCTTCTCTTTTTCGTGTTGCAGACCTTTTAATTCACCGAGCCGCTCACCGTTCTTATCCATGAGCCGGACGCCGTTTTTTATTTTTCCCACTACTACTTCCACACCGAAAATAGCAGGCTTGCTCGCCCGGAAACAATGATCCGGCAGGGCACGGATCTTCGCCGGCCAGGGCAGCGATGCCAGCACCTGTTGTTTTTCCTTGTCCTTTTCTTCCTTCACCCAGGAAGCGTATCGCTCCGGAAGCTCGTAGATGATGTCACTCCACAGGATGGGGATTATAGAACCGGCCTCTTCACGGGCCTCCGTGAGTACAGGAACGTTAAAACCGAATACCGCCCCGAGATAACGGTCCTCGGCCGCCACCGCCCTGGCCGCGAGGATCTCCTTGCGGGTGATTTTTCCCACCTTGGTTTCCTTGATCGGGATACTGTTCTGCTGGAACAGGCGTACGAGCGCTTCGAGAGAGCCTAAGCTATCCGCGCATACGATTACGCCGCGCTCCGCATGCTCGGTAAGCAGCTGTTTGAACTGGTTCTCGAGGTCAACGCGGTCCTGCTGGAGGTTTTCGACGGCTTTGATCGGGGAGCCCGGCAGGGCACCGGCCAGCTGCGACGCGAATATCTTCACCCCGGCAGCAGCAACGACCTCGTCCACGTAGCGGAATTTTTCCTTTCCGCCCAGGTTGGGCTCCAGCAGGCCGCGCACGTGCGTGGTACGGACGCCTTCGGAGGTAAGGAAGGCGATCACATCGTTTTTCCTCAACACGCCGTCGTAGATGATAATGTCTACTGTGGTGCCCAGACCCTTCTCTTCTTTTACCTCCAGAATGCTGCCCTTGGCTTTGCGGGTGGGGTCGATCTGCAGCTCCCCTTCCAGGAATTTCTGGCTTAGCCCTGCGATCAGTACCAGCAGCTCACTCAAGCCTTCCCGCGTCCTGGCGCTGATGGGGAGAATGGCGATCTGCTTGTCGAACTGGGTGATGCGGTCGAACCGCTCGCTGTCAAAGCCGTAGGTGCTGAGATTGCCCATGAGCGCGTATATCTTTTCATCCAGCGCCTGCTGGAGGTGCGCGGGCTGGAGCTGGTAGCTTTCCATAAAGCTGGTGACCGGATGCTTTTTCCATCCGTGCACCGCATCAATCTTGTTGGCGGCCACTACAAACGGCGTTTTGTACTGTTGCAGGATTTTGATGCTTTCCACGGTTTGGGGCTGGACCCCCTGATTGATATCAATAACCAAAATCGCCATATCCGCAATGCTGCCGCCACGCTCGCGGAGGTTGGTAAATGCCTCATGGCCGGGTGTATCGATGAAGAGCAGGCCGGGAATTTTCAATTCAAACCGCATTTTTTGAGCGAGATGTTCAGAGAGGCGATCGATCGTTTGCCTGGAAACGTAGCTCGCACCGATCATCTGGGTGATGGCGCCGGCCTCCTTGGCCGTAACATGGCTGCCACGGATAGAATCCAAAAGCGTCGTTTTCCCATGGTCCACATGACCCAGCGTGGCAATAACAGGAGATCGAATGGGCATCAGAACCACCAAGGGCTATATTTCTTTCCTATGAATACATAGTGGGGAGAGGCGTTTATGATACTATCTGTCCGCCTGGTCAACTGGCGGTCCCATGAGGATTCTACGCTGACGTTTAAACGAGGAACGAACCTGCTGATCGGGGAAATGGGCAGCGGCAAGAGCAGCATTCTGGATGCGATCAGCTTTGCGCTGTTTGGAACGTTCCCGGCACTGGAAAGAAGGCGGTTGAAGCTGGAGGATGTGCTCCGGACGGAACAGCCCTTTGCGGAGATACAGCTGACATTCCAATGGAACGGAACACCGTATCGCGTGGTGCGGCGGCTGGAGAGGAAGAGGGGCATTGCCAGCGACGCACAATTTTTCAAGAATGAAGAGCTGGTGGATTCCGGGCCGGTAGCGGTGAACCGGTATATTGAGCAGCTGCTGGAGGTGGATTACGATTTATTTACGCGGGCGATCTACTCGGAACAGAACAACATCGATTATTTTTTGAACCTGGATCCGCACAGGAGGAAGCAGGAGATGGACACACTGCTGGGCCTGGACCGGTTTGAGACAGTACGGGCCAATGCAGTGAGCGTGGCCAACCGTATCCGCGCCCAGCGCAAAAACACAGAGGAACGACTGGACCGGGAGCGGATGAGGGAGGTGGAGAAAAGGAAAATCCGTGTAGAGGAAGAGGAAAGGAGGATAAAACAGGCATTGGCCAAGGCGCAGGAAGAAGAGAGGGGGATGGAGAAAGGGCGGGAAACGGCAGAAAAGGAATTTAGCCGAATGCACCACCAGAAGCAGGAATACGACCGTGCCCGGGAAATGTATGCCCGGACGGAAAGCCGGTATGAGCATATCCAGAAACAGGTGAAGGGGATTACCAGGGATAAACTGGAACAGGAACGAATGGCGGTTGCCGCAGTGGAGAAGGAATGGGAAACGCAACGGAAGGAAAAACGGGAGCTGGAAGAGAAAGTACAAAAATGCAGCGAACAGAAGGCGCAGGCCGAGGCCCAGTGGAAGGCGCTGGAGAAACAACAGAAGGAATTCATACGCGTGCAAGAGGAGTGGGGACGGATTAGCGGGGGGAAAACACCCGACGCACTGCGCCAGTATCTGGAGCGGCAGGAGCAGGCGTATATCTCCCTGCAGGCCCAATTCAACGCTGCAACGAATGAAAAGGAGGCATTGCTGCATGATCGGGAGGTGCTGTCGCCGGATCTTACCCGCTGCCCCCTATGCGAACAGCCGCTTACCCGGCAGGGCATCGTCCATGTGCGGGAGGAAAAGGAAAAGCGGGAAAAGCAACTGACAGAACAACTAAGCGGATATGCATCGCAGCTGAAGGGATTGGAGAAGGGGCGGGTTGAAAAAAGAGCGATCGTACAGCAGGCAGAACGGCTGTGGACGGCGTTGGAAGAGGGAAAACACCTGGAAACAGAACAACGCCATGCAAAAACAAAACACGAATCGCTGAAAAAAGAATGGGAGACGTTGCAGGAAACCGCTGCGCAGTTGGAAGAGAAACTGGAGAAAAAACAGAAGGAGCGGGAGGAAAAAGTCTGGCAGCTGAAAGAATGGGAGAAGCAATGGATGCAGCAGCAGGAGCTTCAGCAGCTGAAGAAGGAGATGGAGGATGCGGAGCGGTGGATGAAGAAAGTGGCGATGGATGATGAGATATTTGAAAAGGCGCGCGGGCAGCTGGAGCGGACGCGGATGGCGTATGAACGATGCGTAATGGAGAAAAAGAACCAGGAGAACCAGTATCGGAGCACCAGGGAGATGCGGGAGATGCTGGAAAGGGAATTAACCGGCATGCAGCAGCAGGCCGGGGAGATTGCCTGGCTGCTGAAGCTGGAGGAGGAATTGGATGTTTACAAGGATGCAGTGGTGGAAACGCAGGCCGAGCTGCGTGCAACGCTCGGCCATGCGATTAATGCGGCGTTGAACGATATCTGGCGGATTTTTTACCCTTATAAGAATTACAAGGAGCTTCGTCTCCAAGCAACGCCGAAGGATTACGTGTTTGAGATACGGGAACGGGAGGAGTGGAAGCCGCTGGAGACGGTGGCGAGCGGAGGAGAGCGGAGCTGTGCGGCGTTGACGCTGCGCGTAGCATTGGCGATGGTGCTGACGCCGAACCTAAGCTGGCTGATTTTGGATGAGCCTACGCATAATTTGGACCAGCAGGCAGTGAACCTGCTTTCCCAAACACTGCAGTTCCGCGTGCCCGAGGTGGTAACGCAAACTTTCGTAATTACGCACGAAGAAGCGTTGATGGGCAGCGATTTTGCTGCAAGCTACAAACTGCTAAGAGACAAGGCCAACCAGGGAGCAACCAGGGTGGAAGAGGTATAAGCTGCTAAAAACGCGCTATTGCTTTCTGAGCCAATGCCTGTATATGATCAAAGTCAGAAAATGGGTGCAGTATCATAAAGATAGGCGGCTTTTCCCCATTTGCGAATTGTATAAGCTCTGCAAGGCTGACACCCTCCAATAAAACCTGATTCGCCGCATCGACCAGATCGTATTCAACATACGCCACCCCGAACGCAACGCCGTGCCCGTAGTACGCATCGACGTTACGCCCCCCGCCGTTGAAGTCGCGGACGTAGCGGACCAGAGGCCGAATACTTTTTTGGGTTATTCTTAGCAAAGAGCGTATGAACTGACGATCTGCCCGGGCCAGCACCATTTCAGCCACTTCAAACGGGATGCCGGTGGCTGGATCCACCAGACCAGATGCACCGTGTTGAGGAAGGTTAAATACGGCTTTTGTAAAAGCAGAATGGATATGCAGGTAGTCGCCTTCAGGATGGATATTAACGGGATCAAGGAGCAATCCGGCTCCTGGACGACCGACTACTTCATATGGAACCAGACTAACCGGCAAATGAACGTGCGTTTCGCTATCCTGAATGGGTTGTTCGGGCCAGAAGACACCATCGGATTCCGGATACGCAAGAAGGTGTCTGGACCAAAGAGGAAATGCATCATCAATTTCCTTTTTTTGTCCAGGGGATAACGTTTTTTGATACGCAGGGCTGCATAGATGCTCATCCAGCAGCCAATGCGGCGGCAATCCGCCTTTATCTTTTACGGCTTCGCGCGCCTGAAGCCATGGCAGTTTTCGGCCAGTGGGAACGATGCGCACCCTGAATCGAAAAGAATCCATGCTAAGGCGATGTATGAAAATATTTAAAAATCCATCTTTTACGACATTTTATTTCGGCGGCTGGATAATGGTTAGGGCGCCGCCCAGGGTGGCCAGGCCCATGCCCGCGAGCATGCGGGCAACCGGCGGAATGCCCGGAGGAGCAAGGTTAACCGGAATGCCATCTGGCATGAACGAAGTGGACATGATGTAACCGCCTGCACCCATCAGGCCGAAGCCGACTTGATTGATATTGACCATATCGCAAAGATGGAATGTTTGATATTTAAAAATATTTGTCCCAATGGGATGGGCGACGTATCGTTATTCACTTTCGATGCGGGGGGCCAGGTAGTAGATAACCTTCGCGCCTTCCACATCGTATTCCAGCTTCATGGGCCGATCCGTCTCCAGATAAACCGTAATCGGTGCAGCCGCGGAGCTGGCACGGACGATATCTTCCAGGTATTGGAGCGGGAAGGTCGCACGAATGGCCACGGGGCTTTTTAATTCCAGGATTTCCTCTCCGTCTTTTTCAAATTCCGCCCGCACATCGCCGTTGTCGCCCTTTACCTCTACGATGAATTTGTCGGGGTCAAAGAGAAACCGGACATGCGAACTGACGAGTTTTGCGTCCCGTAAAACATCTTTCAGCGTCTCGGCATGGATCCTGACGAAATTTTTGAATTCAATCTTCGGTTCGCGCTGCAGGCCCTCGCCGATCGTGAGCAGCGGGATTTTGAACGTGCGCTTGCGCTTGCCGGTGTAGAATTTGATGACAAAACGGCCCTCTTCAGTGGTGAGCTCGGCCCTTTCCCCTTTCTTTCCGCGGGCAAGGACGCTACTGAGCTGCGCAATATCCAGCGCGAGCTTCGTCTCCTCATCCACTTCGTATTCCACGAAGGCGGCTTTGGGCAGCGTGAACGAAACCATGGAGATCTGCGATGGGTCCATGGCTTTCAGGTGCAATCCGTCCTTGCGCACTTCAAAAATGCCTTCTTCGACCAGGCTGGCAATCGAATCCACTGCGGATTTGAGCCTGGGTGCATCTTCCATAATCAGTTTCATATCATTCCTCCCGCTAGCTAATCGGAGAAAGAAAATTTAAACCTTCTTCTTTTGTTTTGCCCCTTCACGGACGGCATCCACCATTTCCCTGATTTTGCGGACGTTGCCGTGCTTTTCGAATGCCGTACCGACCTGAACGATATCGGCACCGGCGGCAATGACGTTTTTCGCCTGTTCCGGGGTACGGATGCCGCCCGCCACAACATACGGAACGCTGATGACCTTTCTAACGGCAGCCACCATTTCCAGGGGAACGTGCCCTTCCTTGGGATCGCTGCCCGCATCGGTGATAATGATCCGGAATCCCATGTATTGCGCAGCCAATGCCAGGGCAGCTGCCAGTTTGGGTTTATTGCGTGGGATAAGATTGGCCTCGCCGATATGGCCGACCGTGCCGCCGGGCTCTACAACGATATAGCCGGTCGGCAACGGCTCAATGCCTAGTTCGCGCACGTTAGGCGCAGCGAGCATCTGGGCCGTGGATAGCCAGTAGGGATTTTGGGAATTTAATAAAGACATGAAATAAACGGCATCCGCGTATTTCGTTAGCGTTCCGATATTGCCCGGGAAGAGGATGATCGGGATACGCGTGTTTTGTTGGATGTGGATGGCTGCGTCGTCCAGCATCTTCCCCTGCACGCCGGTGCTGCCGCCAATAAGAATGGCATCGCATCCGGCTTCGTCCGCGTTTTTCGCGGTTTGGACTGCGGCATCGAGGGAAGGATGGTCCAGAGGATCAATCACTGCAAAGAGCAGGCCGCCCTTTTTTTCCAGTTCCCGATGGATATAGGACTCGGTTTTACGCTGTTCGATCTTTAGCGGAGGGACAGAAACAGGCCCGGGTATGGCTTTGGAGAGAGGTTGGGCAGCAGGAGACAGGACCCGGGTAAGGCAGCTGTTGATAAGCAGGGAGAGCTTTTTCGATGTCCCGTAGCGTTCCACACACTGGTTAATCAGTTGCTTATAGAGTTTGTCCTCCAGGTTAATGGTAGTGCGCATAAAAACATACAAACATATAAACATATAGATTTAAATTACTTTTTATATGCGGCCACCAGTTCCTTTAGGCCGGTCTGGAAGGGGCGGGGCTTGAATCGCAGATATTTTTTGGCCCGGGCACAATTAAACATGCGGTTATGGTATAGCATGGATATATGATCTGCAGGGATGAGACCGGCCAAAGAGAATAATTTGGCGATCCATAGGGGTACGTGCATTTTGGGTGCAGGAACACCCAGAAGCTTCGCAGCCGTTTGATAGGCCTTTTCCTGCTCAACCGATTCGCCTGAAATAACATAAATACCGCGAGGTGCATTAATGGCATTCTTTATTGCCTGGGCCACATCTTGAACATGCACAAAAGGAATTCTATTTTTTCCATTTCCTATTATGAAAATTCTTCCAGCTTGAATTCTTCTTAAAAACGTATAAAATTCCTTGAACTTTTCTTCAGCACCATAAATAACTCCAATACGCAATGCAACAGAATTAGGATGCTGCAAAACCAGTTTTTCACCTTCATATTTCGTTTTGGCGTATGTGCTGTCCGGATGGCAGAACGTTTCTTCATCCGCCGGAATTTCTGCAAGAATTTTTCCGTATACTGCAATCGAACTGG
>DATDYG010000127.1:0-5045 GCA_035289085.1 Candidatus Bilamarchaeaceae archaeon
TCCAACCCATTGCCCGAGCCGTATGGCGTAAGCAATCCCCGGTTGATGAGCAGGCTGCCGTCGGCATCCTGGTGGCCCAGGTAATAGCTGATCTTTACCGGCGTGCCGTCGGCCAGCGTCTGGTCCACGATGCAATACACCGGCACCGCCTGTCCCTCCACGGCATAGTAGCCGATCGTCCCGGCCGGACCTCCCTCAAAAACCGTGCAGGCCTGCTCCGGTGTAGGGCTGGTAGGAACGTAAATAAGTTCCCACAGGTATTCCCGCTCACATTCCGAGATGCCGGTCGTCTGCTGCACGCTGGTGCGGTTGTTCCGGGCGCAGGCGAGATAGTTCAATGCACCGTATTTGCCGCCAAAAAACTGTTGCCCGCCGCTGAAAAGGATTTCCTGATCGAACAATGCGTATTTTGAATCATGGGCACGCATGAATGCGGCCAGTTCCGCCGGCGTTCCGGAGATGTAGCCATGGGCCACCTCGCCGATCATCGGCAGGGAAAGGTGTTCGTTCCGCAAAACGGTGTTGCGCTGTCCAAAGAGATTGGTCCAGTGGCCGTAGTCCCACCAGGAGGTAATGCGCGCATCGGATTCCGTATTCGTTGCAATCCATTCCATGCTCTCGATCCAGTAATCGTTGATCCGCTGGCAACGGAAGCTGGTGGCCCAGGATTCTTCCTCGGTTATGCCGGGCGGATTAAGCAATCGGTTGGGATCGGCTACGATGGAAAGGGCACATAGCCGTGAATCGTACTGGAAATTCGTTCCCTGCGATGCATAACCCACTGGATCAGCAGCCACCTGACATATTTGTTGATCGTATCCTCCCCGCATTTGAATCTGCTCGCATAAATATGCGAAACGCGGCTGGGTGGCCAGCGGGTCATCCTGGAAACGCGGCAGGACGGAATTGGTCAGCAGGGCATGCGGCAGTATGAAGGAGTTGTACTGCGCAACCACCAATAACAGCGCTACCAGGAGCGGAGCCCACTGATAGGAGGGCGCAAGGCTTTTTTTCTTCCGGTATTCCGCGAAAAGAAGCTGGGCTTCGCCGACGACTACTCCGGCCGCAGCGGCCATGAGAAAGCCGGTGAAGATGGTGAATTTGGCTTTGAGGATTCCAATGATGGATGCGGGAAACAGGGCGACCAGGAAAAACAGGATGAGATGGGTTTCTTTGAGCCGGGCAGTCTGGTAGAGGCGATATAGCAGGGCAGCCAGGAAAAGCACGATAAAAATAAACAGCATGTTGGGATTTTTACTTTCATATAATACATTGCTGTTGAACAGGCCATTGAGCAGGGAGATCGAAAAGCCCAGCAGCACATTGGTGATGATGGAGAAAGGGGTAAAAATAAGTTCAGGAATGGCTTGCGGGATGGTGAAAGGGCCGGCCGGTATATTCTTGGGTATGGACCCCAAAAATCCGAGCTGGCCTTCGAGCACGGCGCCACTCACACCCTGTTCGGCAATGGTGCGTTGCAGGGCGGTGGAATAGGTGGCAACGCCCAGGCCACCTTGTACAATGCTCCGCACGGGTTCGCCGAGCGGCGTGAATAGAACCAGCAGCCCGCCCAGCACGATCAGTCCGCCCAGCGCATACGTTAACGTTTCCGCATCGGATATCCGTTCCTTGAGATAGTACAATACGCCGACAAAGGCAAGAACGCCTATCAGGCCCAGGGAAGTGGCGGGGATATCCGGGTTTTGCCAGACAAAAAGATTTTTCAGAACTTCGGACAGCAGGGGACCGATAAAAATAATGATGGCGTTCAGCCGGATAAATTCGAACACGTCCTTGTTATCACGGGTGAACAGCAGGAGCAAGCCCTGCAACGGCAAAAAGATAAGAAGCGCGACCAATGCCACGATTTGCGAGGAACTGCCCAGCACAATAGCCGCGTAGGCGATGCCGGCCAGCACGGCAAACCGCCGGCTTCGCTCTTTCATGGCCCATGCGTACATCGCCAGGAAAAAGGCGATGGCAAAAAAACCGTAGGGCTGCACTTCCATTTCTCCGCCCAGGGTTTTGGTGAGGAATATTGAGGTAAAGCCGGCCATGCCGCCGGCTACCAGCCCGGCTTCCCGCCCATACTGGGAACGCACAAAAAGATAGAGGAAGAAAACGGCGAGGGCCGCGGCCAGGGGCGGGTAGACACTGGTGATAATGGATAAAAGATAATTGTTGTATTCCCCTCCGCCGGTATAAACCGAGTACCACATGGCTTCCATGTAAATGAGCAGCGGAGCAGCACGATGGGAGGAGCGGGCTTCCGGATACCAGCCGGTTTCATCATCCAGAGGCATCTCCCCCAGGGTGATCAGCTGCGTGGCACCGAAGGTATAGAAATAAGGATCCAGTTCGTAGAAAATGGGCGAAACGGTCTGCAGCCGGATCCAGAAATTCAGCAGTATCAGCACCACCAACACGGCCGTTGCTACCATCCGCGGCGTGGGTACGAACGCAGGCAGTGTCCAGCCTTCGTACGCCTTTTCCTTGACGAAAAGGGCAATGGAAAAGATATAGAAAAGAGCGATGCTGAGCCATGCGATCTCCGTGGAATAAGGGATGCCCAGAAAAAGAAATAATAAAAATGGAATAATGGCTGCGCCTACCCAGCCAAATGCGCATCCGGTGAATATTTTTTCCACGGTGTCCAGGCCGCTTTTTTTGAAGAGGGCCAGGGCCAGAAGGATACCCGGCAGGAAGAAAAGAAGGAGCACCTCGGCTACCAAGAGTAGGGCATTGAATTCGATCAACATGGAATAACCCGTTTATGCATGCAAACGATCAGAGATACTGTAGGGTTTCTTCGGCAGGTGCCAGTTGCGGCGTCTGCTGCCGCAGGATATAGGGGGATTTGACACCGGTGATAATAGCCGTCACACGGATCTTATCCCGGGTATCCGGAAGGATCCGGGCGCCCACCTTGATATCCGCATCCGCGTCAAAGCTTTCGGTGAGTTTTTCCCCGGTCTTGATGGCATCGCCGAGCGTGAGGTCCGGTCCGCCTTCGATGTGGATGAGGCAGCCTTTCGCGCCTTCGTATCCCACGTCCAGCAGCGGATGCTCCAGCGTATCTTTTACCACTTCGTCCACGCGATTGACGCCGCTGGCCTCGCCCAGCGAGATGAGCGAAACGCCGCCGTCCTTCATGACGGCCTTTACATCCGCAAAATCAACGTTGATCAGGCTCGGGAACATGATGGTATCCGCGATACCGGTCACCGCACGTGTCGTGATCGAATCCACCATCTCGAACGCCTTGTCGATCGGCAGGTTGGGCACATAATTGGATAAACGGTTGTTGTCGATGACGACCACCGTGTCGCACACCTTGACGAGCGCCTGGATGGCCTCCTGGGCCTTTTTCAACCGCACGCGCTCCAACGCGAAGGGATAGGTTACCATGGCAACGACAATGGCGCCTTGCTCCTTGGCAATCTGTGCGACAATCGGCGCGGCTCCTCCGCCCGTACCGCCGCCCATGCCCGCGGTAATGAATATCAGTTCGTTTTCTCCGATGACTCCCTTAAGAAAATCACGATCTGCTTCCGCGCATTTACGGGCAACGTTCATATCCCCACCTGCACCTAAACCACGCGTGATGTTTTTTCCGATAAGTATTTTTTTATGGGCGTTAATCATGTTGAGGTGTTTGCCATCGGTATTGATCGCAATGGCACG
Organism: Candidatus Bilamarchaeaceae archaeon; assembly: GCA_035289085.1. Classification (GTDB taxonomy): domain Archaea; phylum Micrarchaeota; class Micrarchaeia; order Anstonellales; family Bilamarchaeaceae; genus DATDYG01. Next base: position 3,685 of record DATDYG010000127.1, read on the forward strand.
TGCACTTTTGATGCCGCTGTTCGCCAGGCGATTAATACAGTTGCAGCCGGCTCCGCCGACGCCGATTACCGAGATGCGTATCCGATCGTTCTGCATGTCCTCTTCGCTGGCGGGACCATCCTTGGACTGGATTTCGCCGGTGATGATGTTCGCTGTTTCTTTTGTAGGTGCGGCAGGCGTTTTCGTTTTCCCCTCTTCCCCACTGGCCGCTTCTTTTATTCGGGAACTGGATCCTTCCTGGGCTGCCTTTATAATATCTTCAAACATGGTTTTTTCACCTTCGATGGGTATTACGAAGGAAAAGCATATAAAGATATTATTGGCGAATATTGAGAATTGTAAAAAATGGCAAAAAGGGAAGATTAAAAAGCGTTGGGTGATATTGTTATATATATAGACATAATGTAGTAGGTTTTCCTATCGAAACCTATTTAACCCTGTTTGGATGATGTAAAAAAAGGTGAAAAACAATGGCGGTTCCAATGTACCTGGTGGATACACCCGAGCGGCGTCTTAAAGATTTAATACAAATGCTGAACGAGAAAAAACCATTTGCGCAGGCAGCCGAGTTTGTGGATAAGGGATTCACCGTGCCTGAATTGCAGAAACTACTGGGCGACCAGAAATTCCGGCAAACCTTTGAGAATTACCTTCTGGTAGCCGGGAGAGGAGATAAACCCATCATGGAAAAGAGCAGGGAGATACAGAATGCGATGGCCATCCTGCGCAAGGAATATGATGAGGGCGACGTGGCAAAATACCTGGACAATCACATTCCGCTCAAGATGGCGATGTTGCTTTACCGCACGAGCGACGCGTTCCGGCAAGCCTGGAATGGATATTATGTGGAGCCTGCGGATGCGAATGTACGCGAAAAACGATTGCGGGAGTTGGTGCTGCAGCAACGTGAGCTGACGGATTATGGAAAATTTCTTTGGGATACCGGAAAGATGCTTACAAAGGGAGAAACATGGGAAGCCGTAGGAAAGCATATTGCCCAATGGTGGGACGGGACATGGAATGATAAAACCCCATGGTGGAAAAGTACAGGCTATACGGCCGGGAGAGGATTTTGGGAAGCAACGAATCTGGCGCTTCCTATGCGTTCGTTCTGGTATAGCTTTGCGGAAAGCCTGGAAGAAAGGGAAGCAAGGAACGATCCGACGCCAGCGAAAGTATGGCTGGCTACCGAAACCTACAAAGGCCGGTTCACGGACGCTGCACTGGGATGGCTGATTATCGGAAAAGCCGCCAAGGCGCAGGTGGTGGGTGCACGGGCTGCGCTAAGTGCCGCCGGCTCTGCCGAGACGATGGCCCGGCAGGTTGATCGCACGGTAACCGAGATGAGCATCGAGATGGGC